>NZ_DBHIDN010000064.1:0-1050 GCF_057251025.1 Shuttleworthella sp. | reverse complement strand
CGGCATGGCCTATCAGGCGCTCTATCGCAAGTTCCGGCCCCAGACCTTCGAAGACGTCAAGGGGCAGGATCATATCGTCACAACCCTGAAGAATCAGTTGAAGAACGACCGCATCGGCCACGCCTATCTCTTCACGGGGACCCGGGGAACCGGCAAGACAACCGTCGCCAAAATCCTGGCCAGGGCAGTCAACTGCCAGCATCCCGTTGATGGCAGTCCATGCGGCAAGTGCAGCGTTTGCAGGGCGATCAATGCCGGCAACTCCATGAATGTCATCGAGATCGACGCGGCTTCCAATAACGGTGTGAACAATATCCGGGAGATCATCGAGGAGGTGGCCTATCCGCCGACGGAGGGCCGCTATAAGGTCTACATCATCGATGAGGTTCACATGCTCTCTCCCGGGGCATATAATGCCCTCTTAAAGACCCTGGAGGAGCCGCCGGAGTATGTCATTTTCATCCTGGCAACTACGGAGGTCAACAAGATCCCCATCACGATCCTCTCTCGCTGTCAGCGCTATGATTTCCATCGGATCAGCGTGGTGACCATTGCCGGCCGCCTGCGCCAGCTCATGGAGGAAGAGGGGGTGGCAGTTGAGGATAAGGCGGTGGATTATATCGCCAGAGCAGCGGACGGATCCATGCGGGATGCCCTCTCCCTTATGGATCAGTGCATCGCCTTCTACCTCGGACAGAAGCTGACCTATGACGACACGCTCAAGGTCCTGGGAGCGGTGGATACCGAGGTCTTCAGTCACCTCCTGCGGGCGATCATTGGCAGAGACGTCACAGAGTCGATCCGCATGATAGGGGAGATTATCGCGGAGGGAAGAGAGCCGGTTCAGTTCGTCAATGATTTCACCTGGTATCTGCGCAATCTGCTCCTGTTAAAGAGCGGGGATCATATGGAAGACGCCCTGGACATCTCCAGTGACAACCTGGCCCTGCTTCAGGAGGAGGCGCAGATGGTTGAGGATGAGATCCTCATGCGCTATATTCGTATCCTGAGCGATCTCTCCAGCCAGATCCGCTATGCCAGTCAGAAGCG
>NZ_DBHIDN010000063.1:0-1097 GCF_057251025.1 Shuttleworthella sp. | reverse complement strand
ACGTGGATTTACCCTTAAACTGCAAGAGCTGACAAAGGACTTGGCAGAGGGAATTACCATAATGCAATAGGGGGCACTTCACATGAAGAGGATAGTCTATATTGGCATGGATGTCCATAGTACGAATTTCACGTTTTGTTCTCTTGAGCCGAAGCTCGGAGGTGAGGATAAGGTTTTCGGCTGCATGCAGAGTGAGGCGGATGTCAAGAACGTGCTCAAGTACATCGAGGGATTGAAGAAAGAACTTGGCGGTGACGTCGAGTTTCTCTGCGGCTACGAGGCCGGCTGTCTGGGGTTTTCGCTGTACCAGCAACTGAAAAAGCAAGGAGTTGAATGTGTCATTCTTGCTCCATCCACGATGATGGCAAGCAAGGGTAAGCGAATCAAGACGGATGCGCGGGACGCAAAGCGGATAGCTCAATGCCTTGCCTATGGGACCTACAGCAGCGTTCATATCCCTTCCAGCGATGACGACGCCGTCAAGGAGTACATTCGTATGCGGGACGACCACAAGATAGCGCTGAAGAAGCTCAAGCAGCAGATCAATGCGCTCTGCCTGCGTAACGGGCGTCAGTACACCGGGACCAAGTGGACGCTTACCCACTTGAGGTGGCTGCGTGAAATGGACTGGCAGGAGGCCGTGTTGAAGGAGACGCTGCAGGAATATCTTATGACCTTCGAGCAAATGACGAACAAATTGGAGGCCCTGGACAGAAGGATCGAGGAGCTGGCCCAGGGAGAGAAGTACAAGGAAAGGGTGAAAAAGCTGGTCTGCCTCCTTGAAGTGAAGACGAGAACGGCTCTGGCGAGCATTGTGGAAGTTGGAGATTTTTGTCGGTTCGAGAAGGGCAGCACCTACGCCGCGTACCTTGGGCTGACGCCTGGAGAAAGTTCCAGTGGAGATACCGTGCGCCGGGGAGGGCTCAGCAAGGCAGGGAACGCACACCTTCGTACCTTGTATATCGAGGCGGCACAAGGGGTCTGCAAAGGGAGGATTGGACATAAGTCAAAGGAGCTGAAAGCCCGTCAGGCGGGGAGCAGTCAAGAGGTTATAGCCTATGCCGACCAGGCGAACGAACGGCTTCGCCGCAAATATT
>NZ_DBHIDN010000062.1:0-1190 GCF_057251025.1 Shuttleworthella sp. | reverse complement strand
CCCAATCCAACAGGTTCGTCACGATACCGAACACCTTGTATACGTGGCCCCCAAGCTCCGTCAGATGCAGCTTCTTCACCCTGGCGTTCTCAGACTCCAGGTCGTCGATCAGCTCCGGTATGAACAGCTGCCGTGAGTCCTGCAGCTCCTGAGACAGTCGAAGCTTCTTTCCCGATCCCTCCAACTCGAATGCCTCGCGAATGGCAAGAAAACGGTACGTCGGACCGTTCTTGTCGAGACTCAAAGACTGTGGCGCATAGACGACCTCCGCCCATTCCTGGCCGTTGCCCAAAGGGCGCCAATCCTTCTCACAAACTGCCTCCACCGCCTCCCTGAAATCCCTGTATACAGGACACGAGATCGCGAACTCGATCACCCCGAAACGCGCATCCTGACCCTCCGCCAGATAGCGCAAAAGACGCGTCTGGTAACCCGCACTGTCCGAACGGTACCTCACCTTCCTCACTCCCGCAGGAAGATGCGCCAATACCCCCTGCAACTGCTCCAGCTGTCCGTGCCCAGGCTTCACATTCCCGTCCCGGTATTCCGTCGCCACAGGCAGGTCGTACTCCGGACAGTACACGTTCAACGCCTCGTAACTCCGTTTCCCCTGGTAGTTGTACAACGCCCCGCTCGTCTCCGTCTCGATGAACGTCGCGTCCTGGTCCAGCGTCAACTCCTCCTGCGCAGACGCCTCGAACGCGCACCTCAGAAGATGGCGGTGCACCTCCTCAAACCCCCTCAGCGCCTCATTCGATGCCGGGACAAAGGAACGGCCATGACCCCGCTCCCGGTCCTCCGATTCGTTATGAAAACAGCTGGCGTAGTCCCGGGCCGACGTCGGAGATGGAAACGGCAGGGAGACTTTCTTCAGCCCCGCCTGCTCCTTCAAAAACTTCAGGTGTTCCACGGCTCTGCCGCCGCTGAGGTTCAGCAGGACCATCGACAGAAGCTGCTCGGAGTCCCGGTACCCTTTGTCTTTCCTGATTCCTATGAAAGTATCGATGATTTCGTCAAGATGGAGCCGATTCCAAAGTTCGATAACGGGGAAAAGGCCGGCAAAAGGGGTGATGTCCTGCATCTTGTCCGTCGTCTTAACCTCGATTTTTGGTCGTTTGTATGGCATAATGGTCTTCGCACCTCGCAGGTGATGGCTTATTGTTTGGTGACTTAAGCTTAACACTGTTTTT
>NZ_DBHIDN010000061.1:0-1233 GCF_057251025.1 Shuttleworthella sp. | reverse complement strand
GGGGGATCCCCAAAAGGCATACCACTTGCAGCTCAAGCTGGTCTATGCAATGGCCCCGGCAATGATTGCTCTCTTTGATGAAAGCGCCGAGAGACTCTTGAACAGGAGATGGGTGGAGCTGGCAGCTGCTTCAAGGGTCTTGCCGTCCCCCGACAGTCTATATACCGTGCAAGCTGTCTCCGATGAAACAGAAGTATGGCTTCATACGCATGGATTGTGCAGGTGTGGGCTCCATGAACTGGAAATTCTCGGTTCCAATCAGGATGAATACAGGACGCATGGTTCATTAATAACCAATTATGCATGTAGGTTACTTGATCGGGAAAAAGCAGGAGAAGTGGATGATGACCATGAAGAGGGTGGGAATGAAGAAGTACTGGAAATAGGACGCTTTCATGATGGAGAGTCGATCCTTGTAAGCTCGAGAAAATGGACCGAGGGTTTGCATTACTATCCGGAAACTATTCTGGGAGGCCTTGATGACAGAAGAGAATCCCATAATTCCAGGACAAATATCATTTTCCTATATGGAAGTGAAGAGGATCGAAAGGAGGGCCGCTTAAGACTGCCATCAGAGTTCACAGAAAAAATAGAGAATAACCCCATCTTTTTCGTGAGCAATGAGGAGACGGAGAGAATGAGCTCCTTGGCGAGAGAACGGTTTTCCTATGTTGTGAAGATGCTGCGGAAAAAACAGGAAGAAGGACAAGACATTGTCATCCTGCTCAAGCTGGGACTTGAGACAGTGGATAGCGAAGGCAAACCGGATCAGGAGAATCGCGAACATATTTGGTTTGAGGCCCTCTCTATGGAGGGAGATTGTTTCAGGGCGAGATTGACGCAGGAACCATACAATATTCCGAATCTTCATGAGGGAGATGAGGGAGTATATTCATTAGAGTCTGTGAGTGATTGGAGGATTCACACGAAAGATCATTCCATCGCTCCGGAGACGGTATACCTTCTGGATTTATAGAGACGGGAACAGGCCGGCAAATGAGAATACACTTGTGCACCCGGGAGAGAATCAATAGAGGGGCGCGGCAAGGGCCGGTACAAGATCTTGTAGGTAAAGGGGAGAGAGGGGGAAAAAGCGGAAAACTTGGAAAAAGTCCTTGACGATCCGGCGAGAAAGCCTTATATTTACATCACTGTCGCAAAAGGGCAAGAGCCTTGGCGCGACAAGTTCTTTGATAACTGAACAATGAAACAACCTTGAAAGATTCTAAGAGA
>NZ_DBHIDN010000060.1:0-1263 GCF_057251025.1 Shuttleworthella sp. | reverse complement strand
AAACAGAATCGTAACATAGAGATGTGAGGAGGAATGTATGGGGGCTCTTTACATTGCTTTCAGTTCTCATCGATTCAGGAATGGAGATCAGGTCAGCAGGAATCATCAACGACCAATAAGAGAGAATCTCTCCTGGTCCAGAAGATGGAATCGAGCTGGCCATGCTTAAATTTAATAAACGACAGTTGAGGGCGCTTTCTATTACACTAATATTCTGGGTTCTAATGAACTGGATTCTTTGGTTAATTACAGGAAATGGACCAAGTATAGGTGATTGGGTATTTCTAGTCTTTTCTGAAACGATGCTTTATATAGGAGGCCGCTCTCAATAAAGAGAACCTGCTCACAGTAAACTATGGAGGAAGGACATGAAAAAGTATCAGCATAGAATTGCTTTTATTCTTATGGGACTATGCCTCCTGTCGCGTCCGCTAGTGATCATAATATGTTATCTCATACGAATAGATCTATCCGGTTCTGAGGGGGCAATGCTCATTTCAGAATATGCTGCAAGCATTCGCTTTTTCTGCCTTCTGGCGATTCTCTATTTGATTTTTGCTCATCCCTTGGAAGACTTATGGGAGGAAGATGAAGGGGATGCCCAGGAAGACTAGTCGGCGTATTGCAATTTGAATCAGTCAGGTTTGATGAATCAGCATCAGCTCCTGTGTCCCGTAAGATGGGGATCAGGGGCTGATGTTTCCTTTTGCCCGGCAGACGCTTGCTCTAAGCACTCAATTTGACATCTGCCCGAAGCATTCTATTTGGCATCTGTATTGATGTAGTTGCTCCGGTACTTGGAGTAGACGATCTTCTGGGCGGAGTAGAGACCGTAGTAACTGGAGGCGGCATAGGAAATGGCGATGGCCAGGACATAGTAGGGCAGGCCGCGGATTCCGAAGAGCTCAATGCAGAGGATGATTGAGGTGATGGGAGAGTTGGTGACCCCGCAGAAGAGGGCTCCGACTGCAACGGAAGAGCACAGGGCGGGAGAAAAGCCGACCAGACTGCCGAAAGCGTAACCCAGGGCAGATCCGATGAAGAGGGTGGGGACGATCTCTCCGCCCTTGTAGCCCGCGGCCAGGGAGAGGGCGGTGAAGAGGATCTTGAGGAGAAAGCTGTACCAGAGAAGGTCCGGCGCGTTTCCCGCGGCGGCGGCGGCAATGCTGTCAATACCAAGGCTATTATAGGTGGGCTTGCCGACCAGGAGGGTTAAAAGCAGGAGAATTGCACCAAGAAGGACGGCGCGAAGATAGCGGTTGG
>NZ_DBHIDN010000059.1:0-1270 GCF_057251025.1 Shuttleworthella sp. | reverse complement strand
ATAGCCCAGGGCCCTTCTGTACTCGTTCGGACTCAGCCAGCCCAGTGAGCGCTTGATGCGTCCCTCATCATAATACGTGAGATAGGCGTCGAGCTCAGCCATGAAGATCTCCGGCGAGATGTTCTTCCAGTCGCGGTAGTAGAAGAACTCGTTTTTCAGTCTCCCAAAGAAGCCTTCGCAGGCTGCATTGTCCGGGCTTGAGCCCTTCGCCGACATGCTTCTTCTCAGCCCGCTCTCATTGCATATCGCTATCCACTCAGGCCAGCGGTAGTGTCCGCCACGGTCAGAGTGGATGGTGGTATGAGACCCCGGGCGTCTTTGAGAGAGCGCCTTGGTGAGGCTTGAGTTGGCAAGCTGTTTGCTGGGGTGTCGCCCGATAGACCAGGAGATGCACTTGCCGTCGAAGCAGTCGACTATCGCAGACAGATAGATCTTTGCGCAGGGGAGCCTGAACTCAGTGATGTCGGTGAGCCACAGCTCATCTGGGGCTAAAGCGTGAAAGTTACGGCTGATGAGATTTTTTGGGGCCTTGGAGATCTCACCGACATAGGAGCTCCAGCTGTGCGGACGCTTCTTGTTATAGACGACTTTCAGCCCCTCTTCAGCCATTATGCGCCTTACGACCTTCTCGGAGACGTGTGTACCTTCTCGTTTGAGCCTGGCGTGTACGGTTCGGTAGCCCCAGCGTCTCTGGCCTTCTCTAAACACAGATCTCACCTGTGTCCTGAGTCTTTCATACTTGTCTTGACCCAGACGGCTACGGTGGTACTCATAGGAACTCTTCGATATCTTCAAGAAAGCGATGATTAAGCGGAGGGGCAGCCCTGTCGCCTGCCTCAATCTCTCGCCGAGCCCGCACTTGCTCCTGTTCGAGATCAAAGCCGGGTCCCACCCGACCGCTTTTAGGTCGGCCAACACCGCCCTTAGAAGCAAATTTTCTATCTGGTCAGGACTAAGGCCGGCAAGCGGCCCTGACTTCGGAGGATCGTAGGGGCTCGCTGACATGAGATACTCCTTTTCACCTGAGGGTTTTGCGCTCTTCTGTATTCTAGCGCACTGACTTTTTCTCAAGGCGCCGGTATAGCTATGCGGGAGACCCTTGTAGATCCAGTCCTTCGCTGCGTTGTAGTTAACTTTGGCAAAGGCTGCTGCTCCTTTGATACTCATCCCGTCTTCTCTTGCAAGTAAAAACAGCTCTACGTTCTCTTTGCTATACATGCGAACTCCAATCCGACCGCCCTTGACGGTCCAACTTTTCGTCCGCACCCCC
>NZ_DBHIDN010000058.1:0-1534 GCF_057251025.1 Shuttleworthella sp. | reverse complement strand
TTGTGCCTTTACACTCGTACGATGATTTCCAACCACCGCGAGGAGACCTTCGCGCGCCTCCGTTACCCTTTAGGAGGCGACCGCCCCAGTCAAACCGCCCGCCAATCACTGTCCCCCTTCCGGCTTCACGGACCGGAGTTAGAAATCCCATCCGCCAGGGCCGGTATTTCACCATCGGCTCCACGCACGCTGACGCGCACGCTTCAGTGCCTCCCGGCTATCCTACACATGGCGGATAGAATCCCAGTGATAAGCTGCGGTGAAGGTTCACGGGGTCTTTCCGTCTAATTACGGGTATCCGGCTTCTTTACCGGAATATAAGTTTCACCGAGTCCCGCGTTGAGACAGCGCCCAGAATCGTTACACCATTCGTGCGGGTCGGAACTTACCCGACAAGGAATTTCGCTACCTTAGGACCGTTATAGTTACGGCCGCCGTTTACCGGGGCTTCAATTCAAAGCTTCACATTGCTGTTAACCTCTCCTCTTAACCTTCCGGTACCGGGCAGGTGTCACCACCTATACGTCCCATTGCTGGTTCGCAGATGGCTGTGTTTTTGATAAACAGTCGCCTGGGCCTGCTTTCTGCCGCTCACATCCTTATCAGCGTGAGCCACACTTCTTCCGAAGTTACGTGTGCTTTTTGCCGAGTTCCTTAACGCGGGGTCGCTCGTGCGCCTTAGATTACTCATCCTGCCTGCGTGTGTCCGTTTCCGGTACGGTCCGACTCAGCCTATCTTTAGACAGTATTTCCCGGCACCCTGATTACGTCCGCTTCGCTTCGCCTGCGCTCCGCTCCCCGTAACGGCTCAGCTCAAGGGCTCTTTTAACCGCCCTCTCAACACCTTACCGCTTGGACAGAAACTACCGTTCTTCTGCCGGATTTCACCTCATGCGTCCTGCCTTCAAAACTGAATCGGGTATCGGATTTTGAACCGATTTCCCATCGACTACGACTTTCGTCCTCGCCTTAGGGGCCGACTTACCCCGGGCAGATTGCCTTTACCCGGGAATCCTCAGGCTTTCGGCGGACGGGAATCTCACCCGTCTTTTCGTTACTTGTGCCTGCATTCTCTCTTCCGCTTCCTCCAGCGCCCCTCACAGGTACGCCTTCTCCGGTTAGCGCAATGCTCCCCTACCGCCCGCATCACAAGATGCGGACCCGCGGCTTCGGTATAACGCTTAGCCCCGTTACATTGTCTGCGCACGCCTGCTCGACCAGTGAGCTGTTACGCACTCTTTTAAGGAATGGCTGCTTCTGAGCCAACCTCCTGGCTGTCTGTGCAAACGCACCTCATTTCACACTGAGCGTTATTTTGGGACCTTTGCCGGCGGTCCGGGCTGTTTCCCTCTCGACTATGAACCTTGGAGCACACAGTCTCACTCCCATGCGTTGGCGGATGGCATTCTGAGTTCGATTGGTGTCGGTAGACTGTGACGCCCCCTATCCCATCCGGTGCTTTACCTCCTTCCGCTTTGCATGAGGCTGTCCCTAAAGGCATTTCGGGGAGAGCCAGCTATTTCCAGGTTTGTTT
>NZ_DBHIDN010000057.1:0-1551 GCF_057251025.1 Shuttleworthella sp. | reverse complement strand
GATGCCTTCTATGAGTCCTGCTATCGCCTGCAGGGGGGAGAGCGCTTCTACCCCTACCTCCTGGAGGACTTTGATTCAATGGCCCTGACCGTGGGAGAGGATCTGGATATTGTCCGCATTGACATGCCGCAGAAGTATCTGATCGTCCCCTGTGCCAAGAGCGTCTTTTTGACCTGGGATCGGAAGAAGAAGGTCGGCCGATATTTCTCTGTCGAGATCGGAAAGACCCTGTCTCAGAGCCCTCTGTCCGAGGTGACCGCCGTCGGAGATCAGGGGATCTCCTTCCACCATGAGGTCCTCCTGGAGCATGTGGAGGACAGCGCGGAGTTGTCGGCGGTCGTTGATATTCTGCGTCCCGGTCAGGGAGAAGACTGAGGTGAAAGCCTTGAATCGAGAGAACTTTCGAATGGGGATGCGTGATGGCATCCCCATTGCTTTAGGATATTTTGCCGTGTCCTTTGCCTTTGGCATGACGGCGGTCGCCGATGGAATGCGGGGAATGGACGCGGTTTTGATATCGGCGACCAATGTCACTTCGGCCGGCCAGTTTGCCGGTCTGGGGATCATTCTAGGAGACGGGAGTTACCTGGAAATCCTTTTGAGCCAGCTGGTCATCAACCTGCGCTACATGCTCATGTCCTTCTCCCTGGCTCAGCGGATGGAGCCGGACGCGCCCCTGTATAAGCGCCTTCTCATGTCCTTCGGTGTGACGGATGAAATATTTGGGATTTCGATCACCAGACCCGGATACGTGAGGCCGGACTTTCACCTGGGAGCCATGGCGGTGGCGATTCCCGGCTGGGTGCTGGGAACCGCCACAGGCGCCGTCATGGGCAAGCTTCTGCCGGCCATGATTCTCTCCGCTTTATCTGTGGCTATTTACGGCATGTTTCTCGCGATTATTATTCCTCCGATGGAGAAGGATCATTCGCTTTTAGGACTTGTTCTGGCGGCCATGAGTCTTTCGGCCGCCCTGGCCTATGGGCCTGAGCTTCTGGAAGGTGCACTGGGACTGGTATCGGGGCTGCTTCCCAGGCTTTCCTCCGGGACGAGCGTCATTATCGTCACTGTTTTTGCGGCTGCTCTTTTTGCCTGGATCCGTCCCCTGCCCCAGGAGGAAGCCGACGCCGACGCTGTGGAGGAGGGCAGAGAAAAAGTGCCTGCTGACTCGACAGGAGACGGCGGAGAAAAAGGGAGGAAAAAGTGATGAGACACAGTATCTATATCTACATTCTTCTGATGGCCCTCGTCACCTATGCCATTCGCGCGCTTCCGATTCTGGCTTTTACCAGGGAGATTCGAAGCCCCTTTTTCAAGTCCTTTCTCTACTATGTCCCCTACGCGGCGCTTGCGTCCATGACCTTCCCCGCTATTTTGACAGCGACCGCTTCGCCGATCTCAGGTCTGCTCGCATTCGTCGTGGCTCTCTGGATGGCCTATCGGAAGAAGAGTCTGCTCCTGGTGGCCCTGTCAGCCTGCGGGGCAGTCTTCCTCGCGGAGAGGGGAATGGATCTTGCCAGGGCAATGCAGCTGATCTGAGACAAAGAGAAT
>NZ_DBHIDN010000056.1:0-1590 GCF_057251025.1 Shuttleworthella sp. | reverse complement strand
GGAGACCAGCTATGGCTTGTCAAGCATTTTCAAGAGGAGATTTAAGGACAGTTTTTAAGTAGGCAAAGACCAAAGTACCAGAGCAAGTCAGGCACCTTGAAAGTCGAATATCGAATGCTTGTGGGGACAATGTCCTACAAGACTATCTGTCTGGGTCATACTCCTTCTTGTCGCGCATGACAGCAAAGACGATGTGGCACAGCTTCCTTGCAACCGCTGTCACAGCCACACGGTGCGGCTTGCCCTCAGCCCGTTTCTTTCTGTAGAACTCTCTGAGCTTGGTATCGTATTGCCAGGCGCGGCTTGCGGCGAGCCAGATGGACCGTCTCAGGTAGGGGTCTCCACCCTTGGAGATGGAGCCTCCACCGGAGTCGAACTCGCCAGACTGACTCACGCTTGAGTCGAGACCTGCGTAGCGCACAAGTGCCTTGGCACTGGCAAACCTGGATATGTCACCTATCTCGGCCACGATCTGGGCACCGGTGACCTCTCCAACTCCGGGGATGGTCAGTACCAAAGGCTCAATGTCGCGCAGTAGCGCGCCGATCCGCGCGGCGATCTTGTTAGCCTCATCCTGCAGGAACTCGATGGTCCTTACCAACGAGCGAACCTGTATCGAGGCAGCCTCAGAACCGATCCTGTAACCCACAGATGTCTTAGCGGCCTCCATGACCTCTGTGGCCTTGCCTTCGCTAAGTCTTCCTCTGGACGCTTCTAAAAGCGTCCTTGAGACCGTAGTGGCCTTCCTGCGCACGAGGTCAGCAGGAAGTGGTGCCAACTCCAATAGCGCCAGCGATGAGGCACACATGGGATCTGAGAAGAGACTCTCATACTCAGGGAAGTAGGCATCGAGGATACATATGAGTTGGGTTTTCACTTCGGCAACGTCGCCCTTTATCGACTGGTGATAGCGGGTGAGGACCCTAAGCGACTGGACCTTCTCGTCGGCGAGTGCACTCGGCTCACACTGGCCGATTCTCAGTGTCTCAGCAATGAGCTCAGAGTCGACGCGATCGTTTTTCACGTGCTCCATGCCCTTAAGCTTACGCACGGCCTTGACCTGCATGGGGTTAATCACACAGACTGCATAGCCTGCGGCCACTAGGTGGCTAAATAGCGCCATCCAGTAATGTCCGGTGGCCTCCATCGCCACCAAAACATCGTCGGGTTCCTCCGCGAGCCCCTCGAGCCAGCATATGCACCTCTCAAAGCCGTCACCCGAGTTTTTGAAGGACATAGGCTTGCACACAGCCTTGCCTCTCTCATCAACGGCGCCGATCACATGCACCCTCTTCGCGATGTCCACGCCCACGTAGTACATGGCACCAACCCTCCTTCCTGGCGCAGCAGGCGGACACCCGTCAGCAACCGCCCAGGACCGCAGCCTCCTAGAAGAGATCCGGGGTGCACCCTGTTGTGTCCCCATCCAGCTTATTCGCGGCCAGCCTGGGTGGGACGGTTATGCCACTCTCCCTGTTACGAGGTCCTTGGAGGCCCCATATTACATGTCGGCATCCCGTCCGCCAGATCTGCATTGCCTCGACAAGCATTCGATATTCGGCCTGAAAAGGCAACAACTAGAAGATAGGA
>NZ_DBHIDN010000055.1:0-1666 GCF_057251025.1 Shuttleworthella sp. | reverse complement strand
CCCGATGGGACCCGTGCTCAATCGGCCCTCATGTCAGCGAGACTGTAGCGACGGCCTCGCTGACATCTCCAAGCTATGCGCTGCAGGGCTTCACGATAACGGAGATGCCCTCGGGGATCACGGCTATCTTGGCGTTCTCGCCCTTCTCCTTCACAGCGATGTCTAGCGCCTCCTGAAGGGTCGGCACGAAGCGAATGTGCATGTCCTCGAGGATCTGCTTCGCGGATGGATCCGCCACGTACAGCACCTCATGGCGCGAGAGGATACGGGCGAGGATCTGGCTCTCCCACTGGTCTGCGATGGTGTCCTCCATCTTGACCTTCAGGATCATGTCCTCGACTTCCTTGGCGGAAGCGGCATTCTTGAAGGTCTGGTAGAAGCCCTCTCCCCCGTGCCCATCGTTGCACTTGGACATCTCTATGATGATGCCGTCCTTGTTGCAGCACGCCTCTGCGGCGGTCATGCTCTTGACGGACTGGTAGATGTTCTGGTCCAGTGGATATCCGCCGTTGGTGGTGATCACGATGTCCGCGTCCACACCGTCCACCGAGGAGAGATCCTTCACGAACTTGCAGCCGGTCTCGTGAGCCTCGGTCGGATCTCCCGCAAAGGCGGCGATCACCTTCTTGTCCGCGTCAATCGCGACGTTCAGTATGAAGGCAAGCTTTGCCTGCTCGGCAGCAAACAGCATGTCCTTGTGGATCAGGTTGCCATCCAAGACGCCGGTCCGCGACTTGTCGGACGCAATGAAGGTAGAGCAATGGTTCGCAAAGACCGTCTTCTGGGATGCGATGCCCGGAAGGATGGACTTCCTGCCGCCGGAAAAGCCCGCAAAGAAATGGGGCTCGATGAAGCCCTCGGAAACCAAAAGGTCAGCCTCTACGGCGAGCTTGTTGATCAGGAGGCTTCCGCCCGAGGGAAGGGTGCCGAGGTGAACCATGTCCTCGTCCTTCTCGGACTCGTGAATCACGAACTTCTCGTTCTTGACCAGGTCCTCGCCGAACTTGTCGATCATCTCTTCCTTGGTCGTGGGCCTGTGGAACCCGGTGGCAATCAGGATCGTAATGTTACAGTCGGGGTTATTTTTCCTAATTTCCTTCAGATAAAGGGGAAGGGTGACCTTGCTGGGGACGGGCCTTGTGTGATCTGACGTGATGATCACGATGTTCTTCTTGCCCTCTGCGAGCTCGCAGACGCGCGCACTCCCGATGGGATGCTCCAAGGCCTCCTGCACCAGCTCCTCCTGGGAACCCTTGGGGACGTACTCCACCGCCTTCGACTCCAAGACCGACGTGGAGTCCGGAAGCGTAAGCTCGACCTTCTCTCTTCCAAATGGGAATTTGACTAGCATGGCTACCTCCTTTTTCGAAGCACCGCCTGAAACGTGCAAAGACTAAACACCCTTTTGCATCCCTATACCTACACCTCCATACTATTATGTTTTGGAAAAATGTACGTCAAGAAACCATGTGATTTGGCCTGCAAGCACCTGAAGTCGAAGGGCCTACTGCTACTGCATGGGTCATCTGATCTTCCCCGTATTTTTCATGGCTTCGTGAGTTCGCGTGGGTAGGAAATCACGTCACCACCGCCCCTCCCGGCAGCGTTGGCCTCAGGTCCGAGCACCCGGGCATCACGAGGGCCATGGGGTTGTCGGTGTCGTGGG
>NZ_DBHIDN010000054.1:0-1702 GCF_057251025.1 Shuttleworthella sp. | reverse complement strand
AACGCCGCCACCCGCTCCGAGGCCATGAGCCTGGTCCTGGGCCGGCGGTCCTGAGTGCGGGCCGCAGCTATCGCCCCTCACTCTGGACGGTCTTGGACCGCCGCCGGGAGTGCTGGGGGATGTACTGCTGAGATCTGAGAGTGTTCCTGGCCGGCACATGGCGCACTTCACTCGGGCTGGCGATTGCGCGGCGCGCTCGATCCCTGGTTAGCAGGACCCGGAGAACCGTGAAGTAAGGGGCTGAGACTCTCGCCCAGCAGGCAGCACATCCTGAGTCTCTGTCTGCGGTCGAGGGCTACACTCCTAGAATATGATGAGGAGTGCTGATCGTGGTGAAGTCGATGTGGACGCCCGCGTGTACCGTTCTAAGGTGCGGATCGCTGAGGCGCTCTTTGAAAAGCTTGCGGTTTATGAGCTTGATGAGATCTCTGTATCAGAGGTAGTGGCCAAGGCGGGTGTATCTAGAAATACATACTATCGCCACTTCTCCACGAAGAGGTCCGTCTTGACATTCTATATTGAGGAGTTGCTGAGAGAGTATCTCCAAGGTGTTGAAGAGCGCGGCATATCGGATGTTGAGGGAATTCTCAACTATTATTTCTCCTTCTGGGGGGATCGCAAAGAGTATGTTATCCTATTAAGGAGGCGTCAGCTTTTGGATCTGGCGCTTGATGTGCAGCGAAAAAAGTTCCTAGAGGCGCTGCCGCACTCCGACCTTCCCTGGCATGGGGTCTCTGGAGTTGACGAAACTCTCGTGGATCTGCTGTTCGTTGGTGGAATGTGGAATATTCTCCTGCATTGGCTCGATCGTGATATGGACCCGAAAGCTTCGGAGGTTGTCCGGACATTTCTCGAGGAATTGTCGGTTTACGCTGAATGCTTGCCGTAGTCGACTCCATCCTGAGGTCTTGACGCCTGTGAGCGGCCCGCATTGAGAGGTGAGTTTGACATCCCTGTTATGTGGTACAGATTCTGCGAATCTGTACCACAAGTGCTGTGTGAGTGGAATGGGACGTGATTCCGGCATACAGTCCTCATCGACTGATGGGTCATCACTGGGAGGAAGAATGTCGTTTCTGCTCGGCTACTGGGCGCTGCCGATCCTGTTTATTCTGCACGATTTTGAGGAGATGGTGTTTCTGCCTCTGTGGAAGCGGCGGTCGAAGTTTCGGGCGCTCCCCAATCAGGCAGATTATTTTGGGGAAACCAGAGATGGTTCGGCGTTTACGGTGGGGGTGCTGGAGGAGTTTGTTATTCTGTTGACTGTTTCTTATGTGTGTTCGTTGACGCGAGGTGACGAGTTGTACTTGTGCTTCTGTGTGGCGTACAGCCTTCACTTTCTTATCCACTATAGAATGTGTTTCCGGTTCAGGGGGTATGTCCCGGGGGTTGTGACTGTCACTCTTCAGGTTCCGCTGATGTGGTTTATTATCTCACACTACTGGAGGATCAATATGTTGACAGTAGTATGTTTCATGATGGTGATGGTGGTGGTCTACGGAAACCTGTACGTAATGCACCGTTTGATGCCGAGAATCGAGCGGCGGTTCGTCGGATACGCCCAGGGTTAGTCGACGGAAATGTCGCCACAATGTAGGGATGTATGTATGGGCTCCACGTATAAGAAATTACTGGTGGCGGTCGACACCGGGCTGCTGCTCTACTGGGCGGCCGTCTTCCTCAATCTCATTCCCGAGCACCT
>NZ_DBHIDN010000053.1:0-1925 GCF_057251025.1 Shuttleworthella sp. | reverse complement strand
ATTTCCCTGTGTATATTGACAACTGAATAGAAGGCAAAGATGAATTGGAGAGTAAAGGAATAAGGGCATACGAAGGATGCCAAGGTATCTGACAGCGAAGAAGGACGCGGCTAGCGGCGAAATGCTCCGGGGAGAGGCAAGCGATCGTTGATCCGGAGGTGTCCGAATGGGGTAACCCCCCTGGCGGAGGCCAGGGACCCGCAGAGCGGGGGCGAAGTCGGCGAAGTGAAACATCTCAGTAGCCGGATAGAGAAGAAATCGAAGAGATACCCTAAGTAGTGGTGAGCGAACGGGGAGGAGCCTAAACCGGATGCGTGTAAGCCTGCAGGCGTTGCGCATGCCGGTGTAATAGGGACGTGCTGGAGGGTTCTGCAGAGCCCTCGGACAGTTACCAAGTTCAAGCCTAGTTGAATGGTGTTGGGAAAGCCAGCCTGAGAGGGTGAGAGCCCCGTAAGCGAAAGGATTGAGCCTGTCTGAGCGCGGACCCTGAGTAGGCCGGAGCACGAGGAATTCCGGTTGAATTCGGGCCGACCATGGTCCAAGGCTAAACATGTCAGATGACCGATAGCGAAGAGTACCGAGAGGGAAAGGTGAAAAGCACCCCTGGCGGGGAGTGAAAGAGACCTGAATTCGTATGCTTACAAGCGATCGGAGCACGGCGTATGCTTTCGGGCATATGGGTGTGTGACGGTATGCCTTTTGTAAAATGAGCCGGCGAGTTATTGTGCATAGCGAGGTTAAGGAGCAGGAGCTCCGGAGCCGCAGGGAAACCGAGTCTGAAAAGGGCGATTAGTTTTGCATAATAGACCCGAAGCCCGACGATCTATCCATGTCCAGGTTGAAGCTCCGGTGAAGCGGGGTGGAGGACCGAACCGAAGCCTGTTGAAAAAGTCTCGGATGAGGTGTGGATAGGAGTGAAAAGCTAATCGAGTTGGGTGATAGCTGGTTCTCCCCGAAATGCATTTGGGTGCAGCCCGGAATGTTTAGTAGCGGGGGTAGAGCACTGAATGGACGCGGGCGGTTGTAACCGTACCAAATTCAATCAAACTGCGAATACCGTGACTTAAGAGTTCCGGAGTGAGACTGCGGGAGAGAAGTTTCGTGGTCGAGAGGGAAAGAGCCCAGATCCACGGCTAAGGTCCCAAAGACATGCTAAGTGTGGCAAGGATGTGACGATGCCCGGACAGCCAGGAGGTTGGCTCAGAAGCAGCCATCCTTTAAAGAGTGCGTAATAGCTCACTGGTCGAGGATTGTTGCGCCGAAAATACAGGGGGCTAAGCATGTCACCGAAGCCTGGAGATTGACTTTAAGGAGTCGAATCGGTAGGGGAGCGTTGTATGTGGGGCGAAGTACGGCCGGAAGGACGTGTGGACTGCATACAAGAGAGAATGCCGGCATGAGTAACGCGAAGTGTGTGAGAATCACACTCACCGGAAGTCCAAGGGTTCCTGGGGAAGGTTGATCCGCCCAGGGTAAGGCGGGGCCTAAGGTCAGGCCGAAAGGCGTAGCTGATGGACAACAGGTTGCTAATCCTGTCCCGCGATGAGTTCGTTAAGACGATGGAGTGACGCAGGAGGCTAGGTGCGCCGGGTGATGGATCCCGGTCCAAGGGAGCGGCCTGACGAGGGAGGAAAAACCCCCTTGTTAAAGGTTAGACCTGATGGGGAGCGAACCGCGAGGGGAGCGAAGGTATTGAAGCCAGGCTGCCAGGAAAAGCTTCTAAGGAGAACTCATAGCGCCCGTACCCGAAACCGACACAGGTGGACTGGCTGAGGAGGCTAAGGTGAGCGGGAGAACTATCGTTAAGGAACTCTGCAAATTGACCCCGTAACCTAGGGAGAAGGGGTGCCACGCTTGGTGCAAGCTGAGGGTGGTCGCAGAAACCAGGCACAGGCGACTGTTTACTAAAAACACAGGACTCTGCA
>NZ_DBHIDN010000052.1:0-2075 GCF_057251025.1 Shuttleworthella sp. | reverse complement strand
CCGGATCTCGGCCATCCGCCTGGCGATGGCCTTCTCATCGCGGCGCTTGTCGAACGGGTCGGGGAGCTTGAAGCTCATGCCCAGAAAGCGCATGAGCAGCCGGTAGGAGGACTCGGACCTGTACTCGACGCCGAACTTGATCTGCACGACGTCCTTAAGGGCCGGGACGTCCCAGAAGCCGGCTTTGACGCCTGCCTCCGACGGCGGTTTACCAAGAATCTCCTCCAGCTCCTCCTTCTGCGCCCTCTTGAGCTTTGCCGCGTTCTCGTTGCCAGCGTGACCGGTTACCACGGAGCTCAGCCTGTATCTCCGCCATTCCGACAGCCACTCGCGTACCGTCTCCTCGGCCCGCTCGACCATCTCCGCGATAATATCCAGGCCAACGCCGCGGGCAGCGTACACAATCGCCTCCGCCTTCATTCTCACCAGCTTGTAGGTATCCGAACGCTTCTTCCACCTAATGAGGATGTCCCGTTCCTCGTTCGTCATGTCGATCTGCATGAGACTATCTTATAGCAGACCCTCCGTAAACGCCAACCAGGAATCCCGCAGCAACTGCCCCAGAATGCCATTTTGTTTAATTCCAGCCATAGCCTCGAGTTTTCATGGTTGTTGTTCTGAGTGGACTGCCAGGCGGTGCCGGTAGGGGAAGATGGCATGGCGGCGCAGCCCCTCGTGACGAAGGATCTTCTGAACATCATCCATCGTCACCCCAGGGACTGCGCCGCACTCCCACCAACACACCCACAACTCCACCCTATGACTTCGCCGCCCCCTGCGAGGATGGAACTTTGGCTCGCGCGCTAGGATGTCTTGATGTGCTGACGACCTCCATTAATGAATCTGCGCAGCATGAGATACTCCAGCCCAATAATTGCTATAATTATCGACAAGATTACTGCGATAGCAATCCGACTCTGGACGATGCATTCATGGGAGAATCCTTCAAGCCGTTCGAGGCGGGAGTCCAACATATAAAGATACCCTCCCCCGCATATCGCATGCTTACCAGACGGGGTTATGGTGTGGGTGTGAGCGTCGGCTTGTGTCCACAAACAGGCATATGCAACAGCTATCGTCGCCAACAGCGATATTACGAGCCGTTTAAATATAGAGTTTCTGAGACCGTCACTGCGGTTCCACACCCAAGGTGCAACAGCCGCGATAATCGTCAGAGCCCCGAGTACTACCAAGACGATCCGTTCCGTCATTGTTGCGGACAAATTTTATACTCCACTCCAAGATGCATGCCGACATTACTCAATATGACATGGATCTCACTGCTGTTGACGTTGGAGGCCGTATCAAATGAAGTCATCCGCATCCATTCCCTCCTGCTCTGCCAGCCAGATCAAGTGATGAAGGGAGATGTTCGACCTGTTTATCGATTTCTGGGTAATTGATGGGTCGCCTTCCGGCGTCGTGCCTGTAACGACCGTGACGTGGTTAATTTCTTCATCACCCTCCCAGTCTACGTAGAGTAAGTCTCCTGGTTTAGCGTTCCAGATGTTGTCCAGATAGCCATAAGACCCGTTACGTACGTACGTATACTGATATGCGGCGTTCACCCACGTCCAAGATGGGCCTCCGGGACCAGATAGATTCGGAGCCCAGTTAGCCGTATTTTTTGGAATAAATCCGTCGTCATACTTCCACCCGCCGGCATGCAGAACCTGTGAGACGAAATTGGCGCAGTTATTCTTGTCAGAGTAAGGGTAATCCGAGTTAAAGTGCTCTGCCTTGTCGCCTCTATACTGCCCGCTGGTCCAGGTTATAGCATAGTCTGTCATACTGGCTACATCTGGACTTGTGTTGTTGTACATAGGCAATGCAGCCGTTGGCGCCGAAGTACCGCCGTCCGAGGTGCTTGGCGAAGTCTCTTCGCTTGATGATTTATGTGGATCGTACCCGTCAGGAACACCGCCCGGAGACCCATCTTCGTTCTTGTTGGTGACAGTATCCTCAATAACGGAGTATGTCTCGTCTCCGCTGGACGAGAGAACTATTGCGTGATTATCGGTCACCACGCCTGGAGAACTATCCCCCTGCTTTCCTCCGTAAATAAAGGTGGTTGA
>NZ_DBHIDN010000051.1:0-2178 GCF_057251025.1 Shuttleworthella sp. | reverse complement strand
CGGATGTCCTTATGCCGCGCCTCCTCGCAGCAAAGACGGTACAAAACCTCGCGGTAGCTCAGCCCCTCCCTGGACGCTGCGTCCAGCAAAGTATCCAGATTCTCCCGAATGCCGGTCAGCTTCAGACGTCCCAGCAGACTCATGAAATGCTCCTCGTCAATAACCTTGCTCATGACGCCTGCACTGCCTCTTCGTACTCACTCAGCGGACGGCTCAGGGAATCTGTCGTGACCATGCGCAAAGAGGAGCTTTCCCCCTCCCCACCACAATACATAATTCCTCTAAGATGCTCCTTGTCCGTGCTCTTCTGGTGCGTGCCGGGCTGCAGGACATGACGCGCCAACTCCGTACCGTCAGACTGGTAAATCACGACCTCCGCTTCTGTAACCTGCACCTGGACACGTTTGCCGATGGCCGACCACGGCACACTGTAACGGTTCGTGTCCACAACCACATGGGCGTCCGAGGGCACCTTCCTCACATACTCCCGGACCTGGACAAACGGGGGTCTGCCATGAGCGGGCCGGAGCGCTGCTCTCTCCGTCGACTCAAAACGGCTCAACGGCGTGTCCGAGGCATCTGTCAACACCCGCCCGTCCGACTCCGTACGAAGCCAGTTCGCAATATGCCGTTCCATATCCGACCAGCTTGAGAACTCCCGACCGGCGATGCAGTTCCGCTTCACGTAACGGACCCCGTTCTCCACCTTTCCCTTCGTGCGGGCCCGGAAGGGCGCGCACGCCCGTGGACTGAAGCCCCAATAGTCTGCAAACGCTTTGAACTTCTCGTTCAGCAAAAGCTCTCGTGTCCTGGGGTTGTGCTCTGTGACCAAAGCCCGGGGATTGTCCGTCAAAACCTCCGCAGGAACTCCTCCAAAATACGCAAAGGAATCCTCCATCCCCTGAAACCAAGCCTGTTGGTTCTCATGCTCAAAGGCTTTAACGTAGAGACGACGGGAGTACCCAAGCTTCGAGACAAAAAAGTGCACCTTGACCTCAATCCCCCCTATCAGGACTCTCTTCTCTCCAAAGTCTATCTGCATTTGATGGCCTGGGGGCGTCTCAAAGCGAACGGTTGCTAAAGCCTCCCGGCGTAAAACCTCACGATGCGCCTGCACTGCACGCTCTACCGTACGCAGCGAAACGGCTATCCCCTTCTCCGACTCCAACTCCTGCCGGATAACGTCGGCATTACCGCCGTGCTGAAAAAATTTCTCGCGGAGCCAGTCCTCGTGACCCCGAAGGGCTCCCTGAAAAACACGCTTGTCCGTAAGGTTGTACTTCACAACTCCGCCATTGCGGAGATATTTACGAACCGTAACCCGGCTCATGGAGAACTCCCTCGATAATTTGTGGATGCTCCATCCCTGGGAATGAAGCCGCAGCATGGCTGAAACTTCGTCCTGATGTTTGATAGCTCCCTCACCTGCCAACTGTAGGGTTGTTCCACTCAACAGTTTGGCAGAAAGCTGAACCATACAAAACCCCTCCCCTCATCTTTCCTCTGAGGGTGGGGCAGTTTTCTCTGTCGCCTATGGGTCAGTTTATACTGTCGCCTGACAAGCGGTACAGGAGGTTCGCGAAGAGGATTGGCATGCCCTGGAGAAGGGACAGGAGTGGGGCGAGGTTGTGTATTCGCCACAATCCCTGAGCACCAGCAAGAAGGGGCCGACGTATCGCTTTCTGGCCATTCGGGAGCCGTTCGAGTTGGATGGGGCGGAGAGGAAAAAGCTCGGGTTGCCCCAGGATATCCTGCCTCCTCGGCAGCTGGTGTTTCCCGAGATGATTGAAAATATAGAAGAGGAGAGCGAACGCCTGCGAAAGCTGCATCTGACGGAGATGGGAGGCTGTGTGTACAAGGTGTTCGATATCGTAACGAACCTGGAGGATATGGAGGGAGATGCGATAATCCGCTGGCAACGCAAGCGCTTTTGGGCACCACATCCTCAACAAGATGGTGGAGTTCAGCGGCAGGGAGGGCGTTGACCCGCAGATGGCCGACGACGTGAAGACGGTCCTCGAGGAGGCCGGGGTCTCCCGCGAAGTGTTCGACGCGGACACAGACGGCGCAAAAACCAGCGGGGGAGGGAATAGCGGGGGCAGGGGGTTACCCCTGCCCTCTCCCGTCGCCTACCGCCTTACGACGGTGGAGCCCGGCTTAAAGCAGATGCTTACCGTC
>NZ_DBHIDN010000050.1:0-2291 GCF_057251025.1 Shuttleworthella sp. | reverse complement strand
TTAAAAGAATTCCAATTTCAGAGGCTCTGAAAAATAACGAATAAATGTAACCGATATTATAGAAGGGTTTCTGCTTGTGTTTGACAAGAAAGAGGTCGGGCAAGTATAATACACATTGGTGTTGCGACTTCCCGTGAATATGCAGTTTCGCGGATTCAAAACACAAATCCACGACTGGAGGGAGGTCGAGAAGAGTATGTCAAGCATTATCGTCAAAGAGAATGAGTCTCTTGATAGCGCACTGCGTCGCTTTAAGCGCAGCGTAGCTAAGGCTGGTATCCAGCAGGAGATCCGCAAGCGTGAGCACTACGAGAAGCCCAGCGTTCGCCGCAAGAAGAAATCTGAGGCTGCACGTAAGCGCAAGTTCAACTAATCAGTGAACGATCAGCCCCCGAGGATATCCTCGGGGGCTTTTCCTGCCCCCTGCGGACGAAAGTGCCCGGCAGAACCGGGGCAGCAGGTCCCCAAGCCGCGGGAAGAATTCGATGGAAGCGCCGAGTGAGCTCGGCAGGTTATAAGAGGTGCATCTTGTCTAAGTTGAGAGAAGAAATCGAGAAGAGAAGAACATTTGCCATTATCTCCCACCCGGATGCCGGAAAGACAACCCTGACAGAGAAATTCCTGCTCTACGGGGGCGCGATCAATACGGCTGGCTCTGTTAAAGGAAAGGCGACCGCCCGGCACGCGGTTTCTGACTGGATGGAAATCGAGAAGCAGCGTGGTATTTCGGTCACCTCCTCGGTTCTCCAGTTCAACTACGGGGGCCGCTGCATCAACATTCTGGACACGCCGGGTCACCAGGACTTCTCAGAGGACACCTATCGGACGCTTATGGCGGCGGATTCCGCAGTGATGGTCATCGATGGATCAAAGGGAGTTGAGGCCCAGACCAGGAAGCTCTTCAAGGTCTGCGTCATGCGCCATATTCCCATCTTCACCTTTATTAACAAGATGGATCGGGATGCGATGGACAGCTTTGAGCTCCTGGATGACATTGAAAATGAGCTGGGGATCGCCACTTGTCCCATCAACTGGCCCATCGGATCGGGCAAGGCTTTCAAGGGGGTCTTCGACCGCAATACCAATCGGGTCCTGACCTTTGCCGATACCATGAAGGGAACCAAGGAGGGGAACGAGGAGGAGTATGACATCAAAGACAAGGACCTGCGGGCGGCCATCGGAGAGGATGCCCTGACGACCCTGGAGGAGGAGATCGAGCTCCTGGATGGGGCGGCAGCGGCTTTCGACCGGGACAAGGTAGACGCCGGGCAGTTATCCCCCGTATTCTTCGGGTCTGCCCTGACCAATTTCGGAGTGGAGACCTTCCTCAAGCACTTCCTCGATATGACCTCCTCTCCCCTGCCCAGGGAGTCGGACCAGGGCCTTGTGGACCCCTTCTCAGAGGACTTCTCGGCCTTCTGTTTCAAGATTCAGGCCAATATGAATGCCCGCCACAGGGACCGCATCGCCTTCATGCGGATTACCTCCGGCAAGTTCACAGCAGGCATGGAGGTCTTCCACGTCCAGGAGAACAAGAATATCCGCCTCTCTCAGCCCCAGCAGATGATGGCGGATGACCGGCATATCGTCGAAGAGGCCTATGCGGGCGATATCATCGGGGTCTTCGATCCGGGGATTTTCTCCATCGGAGATACGATCTTAACCGGCAAAAAGCAGTTTCGCTTCCACGGGATCCCCACCTTTGCGCCGGAGCATTTCGCCCGCGTCTCCCAGGTGGATACCATGAAGAGAAAGCAGTTCATGAAGGGCATCAATCAGATTGCCCAGGAGGGGGCGATCCAGATCTTCCGAGAGTACAATACCGGTATGGAGGAGATCATTGTGGGCGTCGTCGGAGTCCTTCAGTTCGACGTCTTAAAGTTCCGCTTGAACAGCGAGTACAACGTGGAGATCAAAATGGAGAGCCTTCCCTATGAGTATATTCGCTGGATTAGCAATGATCCGGTGGATGTGGATTCCATCGTGGGCACTTCCGATATGAAGAAGGTCACGGATCTCAAGGGAAGACCCCTCCTGCTCTGGGTCAATGAGTGGTCGATCCGGATGACTCTGGACCGGAACGAGGGACTGGAACTGGCTGAGTTCTCGCAGAATTAGAGAAAAAATCTTCCCCGCGGAGCACGGGCCCCGCGGGGATTTTTACCGTATTTCCGTATGCAGAAAATCCTGCAAATCACGGATCTGACGAAGTTTACCGGCCAAAATCGTGCAAGAGGGAGAATCGGATCCGGGACGATTGCCAAAGGGGGGCCGGCATGGGAGAATAGAAA
>NZ_DBHIDN010000049.1:0-2414 GCF_057251025.1 Shuttleworthella sp. | reverse complement strand
CGAGCGCCCGTAAGGCAAGAGAGGCGGAATTTGATCTTGCGGTCTGCTGATTTCCATGATAAAATACCAATTCGTGGTATATGTAAATATTCCTTGCCCCGGGGCATGAGCGCCGGGGCCACAAGACCAGAAGGAGGTTAGACGCAATGGCAAAGTATGAATTAGCACTCGTTGTTAATGCTAAGATCGAAGATGATGCCAGGGCAGCTGTCGTCGAGAAGGCGAAGGGTTATATCACCCGCGCCGGCGGCACTGTGACAGATGTAGAGGAGAAGGGCAAGCAGAAGCTTGCTTACGAGATCCAGAATATGGGTGAGGCCTTCTACTACTACATTCAGTTTGAGGCGGAGACCAGTGTTCCCGCTCAGCTGGAAGGCGATATCCGCATCATGGATTATGTTCTTCGCTTCTTATTTGTTCGCAAGGACGAGCAGTAATTAGCACAGCGGAGGATTCGCTGTAGATAGGAGATCAGATGAATAAACTCATTCTTATGGGACGCTTGACAAGAGATCCCGAGGTTCGTTACGGCGGCGCCAATAACAATGCGATTGCCAGATTTTCCATCGCCGTAGACAGAAGATTCAAGCGTGATGGTCAGCCCACCGCGGATTTCTTCAATTGCACGGCCTTCGGCAAGCTCGGAGAGTTCGTTGAGAAGTATCTCCGCAAGGGAACAAAGATCGTATTAGACGGTGAGATTCAGAACGACAATTACCAGAATAAGGAAGGTCAGATGGTCTACGGCTTCCAGGTCATCGCGAACAACATTGAATTCGCGGAGTCCAAGGCCGCAGCCCAGCAGAACGGTTCTTATGCCGGCGCCGATCTGGGAACGCCGCAGCAGGCTCCGACCACAGATGCAGGGGACGGATTTATGAACATCCCTGATGGCATTGAAGAGGAGCTTCCATTTAACTAGAGGAGGTTAAGTCATGGCTTTTAATAGAAGACCCGCACATAGAAGAAGAAAGGTCTGCGTATTCTGCGGCAGTGAGGCTGCCATCGATTACAAGGACGCCAATCAGCTGCGCAAGTATGTCTCAGAGAGAGGGAAGATCCTTCCCCGTCGTATTACCGGCACCTGCGCAAGACATCAGAGAGCGCTGACTTCAGCGATCAAGCGTGCGCGTCATCTCGCAATCATGCCCTACGTTGAGGACTGATTGTAAGCGATTTTGCAAAAAAGAGAGTCTCTCCGGCCCGGCCGGGAGGCTCTTTTTCATTGCCAATTTTCAGAAGGATGTGTAGAATTTACTTGATGTCAGCGGAACGGAAAGAGGGAAGAGGGGAATGGAGCAGAAAAAGTTACAGGAGAAGTTTGAGGATCTCTTTGGGGCAGGCGGTGATATCCGGGGATATTTCTCCCCCGGCCGCGTCAACCTGATCGGAGAGCACACGGATTATAATGGCGGACATGTCTTCCCCTGCGCTCTGACCATCGGGACCTACGGAATCGCCAGAAAGAGAGAGGATTCCAAGATCCGCTTCTACTCCTTGAATATGGAAGACCGCCCGCCGGTGGAGGCGGACTTATCCGATTTGTCCTATCGGGAGGAATACGGCTGGGCCAACTATCCTCTGGGCGTGGTCTGGGCCATGGGTAAGGTCAAGGGGCTGACGCCGGGAACCGGATTTGATATGGCTGTTTACGGGAATATCCCCAATGGGTCAGGTCTCTCTTCCTCCGCCTCGCTGGAGGTTTTGACCGGGGTGATCGTCAGAGATCTCTTCGGATTTGATTCTTTGACCAATATCGATCTGGCCCTGGTCGGCCAGTACTCTGAGAACAATTTCAACGGCTGCAACTGTGGCATTATGGATCAGTTCGCCGTCGCAATGGGGAAGAAGGACGCAGCCATTTTCCTGGACTGCTCCGACCTGTCCTACGAATACGCTCCGATTGCTCTGCCGGATGCCAAGATCTTGATTACAAATTCCAAGGTTAAGCATTCCCTGGTGGATTCGGCCTATAATGACAGAAGAGAAGAGTGCGCCAGGGCGCTGAGCATGCTGCAGGTGGAGCTGGATATTGAAGCCCTGGGCGAGCTGAGCCAGGAGGAGTTTGAAGAACATGCAGACCTGATTTGGGATCCTGTCTGCCGCAGAAGAGCGAAGCATGCGGTCTATGAGAACCAGAGGACCATCCGGGCGGTTGAGGCTCTCAAGTCAGGACAGATCGAGATGTTTGGGCGGCTGATGAATGCCTCTCATATTTCTCTTCGAGATGACTACGAGGTCTCCTGTCGGGAGGTCGACATTCTCGTGGATGAGGCCTGGAAGATCCCCGGCGTCATTGGTAGCCGGATCACCGGCGGGGGCTTTGGCGGCTGCACGGTCAGCCTGGTGAAGAACGACGCCATTGACCCGTTTATCGACCGGGTCGGAAGCGCCTACAGGGAGAAGACCGGGAT
>NZ_DBHIDN010000048.1:0-2797 GCF_057251025.1 Shuttleworthella sp. | reverse complement strand
ACAATCCCATTTTACTCCTCCTGTTCATTTGCGATGTTTTTCTTTATATATTTTAATATAGGCTCTTCCTTTTTGCATATTAAAAACCATCATTTTCCCTGTCCAATTCCCCCAGCAGGCTCTTTGCCTTCTTTACCGCCATTGACTTGGCAGTGCTGTTGGCGATTTCGGAAAGCCCCTTCCAGATTCCATCATCCGCCGGAATGTATCCCCGCTTTACCGCCTCCCTCAAATAGCCTGCATAGTATATAGCAATATCAAGAACCCGATTGACCCAGACCGGCGGTTTCTTCTCCTCCAGTGTTCTTGCCCCGGCATGGGAAATGCACTCGCTTAGCATGACCCAAAAGACACTCAGGAGTTCATTTTCCTTCTCGATGATCCGTATCAGCTTAGCCGGGCTGATCGCCTCATGAGCCAGGAGCTCTCTTGTGATATCTCGAAGGAGCTCACAGGACAGATCTCCTTCATTTACCAGTCGGCGGACAAGACTCTTTGCCCCGTAAATGCTCTCTCCGTCCTGGGCCAAGCTTGCCAGGGCAATCGTCAATAAGATCTTCGAGTAGGGAGTTGCTCCTCCGTCCAGAGGGCCATTTTTCCCCTTTCGCCAATTTCTGAACTTGCTTACGACAAGTTTTTTTCTGCCGGGATCGTAATGAAGCCATACTTCTCTTCCCTCTCCGGCGGCAACTTCTTCGTCTTTCTTAAGTTCTATGCCTGAGACCTGTCCCTCCTCAGAAATACCGTAGAACCATCCGTAGAGGGTCACCTGATACCGGTAGTCAGAGATATCCGGCAGCTGCAGGTAAAACTGAAAGGCCTTCTCCTTTTTTCTCACCTCCATACTCTTGACGCAAAATGTCACATGATCTTCGATTGGCTCTTTGCCCTCATGCGGAATAGACCAGACTTGCTCGAAGTCCACCGGAGGCAGGAAATCGTCCGGCTCCTCCCCGGATCCTGCAACTGCCCGGATTCCCGTGGCCTTATGGCTCTCCTCTGCCTTTTTACATGCCTCTGCAGCCCCGGCCAGTTCAGCTACAAGAGCATTGCGCCTGTCGATGACCTCCCTGGCATAGCTGACCGCCTTCGATGAGCCCGCCCTGGCAGCCAGTTTCTCAACAGCCCTCATCTCTAAGAGTTCTTGGGGTGCCAGATCTTTTTTTACGGCCAGAACCAGTTCTTCCAACTCATCTCTCAAAAACTTTACGAGCTCGGCTGTGCCTGCCAGCATGCGCGGCGCGGCAAGGGATGCCTCAACCAGGTCACATGCCGCTTGCCAGAGCAGACTTAACAGCCCCTCATTTGCCAGATTCTCCATGGCCAAAGCCAGACTTGCCAAATTGCAGGGCTCGCCCCCGGTCCAGTCCAGATAGGAAGCATCTGCCAACTGAGGCAGAAGAAGACCTCTCTCCCAGGCTTCACGCGTTGCCCGGATCACATCGGCGGCATTTTTCTCCGTCAGATTGCCCCAGACGGCGATCCAATTCATGAGCGCCCCCTTGGGAATCGGCTTTTTTCGCCTTGCTATCTGCCTTAAAATAAGGCCCTGCCCGTGATACACCTCCCACTCCCTGCGCACAGCGGTCAGGGAGAAATCTCCCCGATTGGGGAAGATGGAAAAGAGGTCACTGTAGCTGTAGGAAAAACGATTGGGCAGTAGGCCAAGACTCCGGGGCATGACAAGGTCGATCTTCCAGTAGGGCGTCTTGCCCGGCACAAATGCAGGTTCCACATAGGGATCCTCTAAGTAGGCAGCAATGATTTCTCCCGCCATAACCGCATTTCCCCCGGCATCCTGCAGGATTTCTCCGGAGGGAAGCTGAATATACAGATGCAGAGACTTAAGCCTCTCTATACTTTCTCTCTTCTTCTCCTCTGTCAGAAGTTCCAAATCCAGTCTTGTCAGCGCCAGCTGCAAATCCGGCTCAGAAACATACGGCAAATGCTCCCCCTCATATCGTTCGAGCCTCTCAAGAAGATCCGTCAGATGGATGCTCAGGTCCTCATAGCCCGGTGTACTCAGGATACAGGGCCATTGGTCAATCGTGGCAAACAAGACCGATCTTCTTGCATAGAGAAGTTCTCCGTATTCCATCCTGGATACTTCTCTCTCGCCGTTCCAATCTCTGATCATTCGATCCGGGCAGCTATCATATCCCAGCCCCTTCACCCAGCAGGCCAGAGCCAGAAGACCGCCGGAGCCATCGGTCGGAATCCCGCCAAGACTTATTTTGGCCGCCTGCGGGTTCTCATAGGCAATGCGATTTGCCAGCGCCAAAAATCTCTCGAAGCTGAGATCCTCTACACACTGCCTTCTTGCCGCAATCTCCGCCAGAAGATCTGTCAGCTTCTCAGGGGAAATCTCTCCGATCTCAAAGCTCGGAACCGCCCAGAGTTTTGGTGTCTTTTGCCAAAGCCCTCTCAGTCCCTGCCGATGATCCTCCACTTCGACGCTTAGTCCCCAGGCCTGCTCCAGCTTTGCAGCAAGTCGGGCAATGCCTGAGTCCTCCTGCTGCTTATAAGGTAAAATCCACTCCGCAAATGCCTCCGCTGATGTCGGTTTCTCTCTCTTGAGTGCCGATTGCAGAATCATTTTTTTGACTCTATTCGTCTTTGCGGAAGTACAGGAAATCAATAGGGGGTAGAGGAAATCATCCGAAGCGCTCTCAATGAGAATAGGGGCAAATCTCTCCAGGACAGGCGTTTCTCCAAGACCCAGCAGGGGAAGGATGCTCTCTGCCCGAGACCTGATCTCATCATCCGACAGGCCGATTTGCTCCAGGACATTGACGAA
>NZ_DBHIDN010000047.1:0-2967 GCF_057251025.1 Shuttleworthella sp. | reverse complement strand
ATCATCAACACGACCAAGGAAATCGTGCAGACCTCCAAGACGGTCAAGAACACGCTTGACAACTTCAAGGAGGTCGAGAAGCTCTACAATGAGAGCAAGAAATACTACGATGCCCTGAAAAAGGTGAACAACCTCGTGCGGGACGCCCAACGGGTAAAGGAGACGATTTTGATGGTCGGAGAAATCTCCGATATCTATGTGAAGAACTACAAGAAGATGCTCTCCGACCCGAACTTCCGACCGGAAGAGCTGGTCGCCATTGCCAACGGCTACACCAAACTGCTCGGAGAAAGCAACAACCTACTCAAGGAACTGAAGCAGGTGGTGAACATCACCACGCTGAAGATGACCGACAAGGAGCGTATGGACGTGGTAGATCGCTGCTACAAGGAAATCAGGGACTACCGCAACCTTGTGCGTTACTACACGAACAAGAACATCTCCGTGAGCTATCTCAGAGCCAAGAAGCAGCAGGACACCGACCGGGTGCTCTCGCTCTATGGAACGGATAACGAAAGGTATTGGTAGGTATGGGAGCGGAATTTGACAACCTGCATCAGGTGCTCCGTTCGCTTTACACGGAGATGATGCCGATGTGCGGTGACATGATTGGCGTCGCCAAAGGCATTGCGGGCTTGGGCGCACTCTTCTATGTGGCACTCAGGGTATGGCAGACGCTTGCCCGTGCCGAACCCATCGACGTCTATCCTTTGCTCCGTCCGTTCGCTCTCGGTCTCTGCATCCTCTTCTTTCCGATGGTGCTGGAGACCATCAACGGCGTGCTTAGTCCCGTCGTGCAGGGTACACACAAGATGCTCGAAAAGCAGACTTTCAGCATGGACGAATACCGCAAGTTGCGGGACAAGCTGGAATACGAGGCGATGGTGAAGAATCCCGAAACAGCCTATCTGGTGAGTAACGAAGAGTTTGACAAGAAACTGGATGAACTCGGTATCTCTCCCTCGGATATGGCGACAATGGCGGGGATGTACGTGGAACGCAGCATGTACAACCTCAAGAAATGGTTCCGCAATATGGTGCGGGAGCTCTTGGAACTGCTTTTCGCCGCTGCCGCCCTGCTCATCGACACGCTTCGGACATTCTTCCTGATTGTCCTCTCCATCTTGGGACCGATAGCCTTTGCCATCTCCGTGTGGGACGGTTTCCAAAGCACCCTCACGCAATGGTTCACGAGGTATATCTCCATCTATCTGTGGCTACCTGTGGCGGACTTGTTCAGTTCGATGCTGGCAAAGATTCAGGAACTGATGCTCAAACACGACATCACGCAGTTACAGAATGATCCCACCTATACGATAGATGCTTCGAATGGGGTGTACCTCGTCTTTATGATTATCGGTATCATCGGCTACTTCACTATTCCGACAGTTGCGGGCTGGGTAATACAAGCCGGAGGAGCGGGTAACTACGGTAAAAACGTGAACTATGCGGCAGGAAAGGGTGCCGGTATCGCAGGTGCTGCGGGCGGAGCCGTTGGTGGATTTGCCGGAGGACACGGAAAACAGGTCTTGCATAGTGCGGGACATAAAGCCAAGGAGGTGGCAGGGCAGCTTTTCCGCAGGAGAAGCGGAAATTCTCCCGAATAATAAATAAGAATGAAAAGCTATGGAATTTAAGTCATTAAAGAATATTGAAACAAGTTTCAGGCAGATACGCCTCTTTACCTTGGTCGTCGTCTGCCTGTGTGCTCTCCTTGCGGGGTATTCGGTATGGAGTGCCTACTCCTTTGCCGAAGCCCAGAGGCAGAAAATCTATGTGTTGGATGGCGGTAAGTCGCTGATGCTCGCCCTGTCGCAGGATCTGTCGCAGAACAGACCCGCGGAAGCCAAGGAGCATGTGCGCCGCTTCCACGAGCTGTTCTTCACCCTTTCGCCCGATAAGAGTGCCATTGAGGGGAATATCTCCCGTGCGCTGCTCTTGGCGGACAAGAGTGCCTACAATTACTATCGGGATTTCTCTGAGAAAGGGTACTACAACCGTATCGTGGCGGGAAATATCAATCAGGTCGTGCAGGTGGACAGCGTACTCTGTGACTTCGACCGCTATCCCTATGCGGTACGGACGTATGCCCGACAGATGATTATCCGTGCCACCAACGTGACCGAGCGCAGTCTCGTGACCGTATGCCGCCTGCTCAATACGAGCCGCAGCGATGACAATCCGAACGGCTTCAATATCGAAGGATTCGAGATTGTGGAGAACAAGGACATCAGTACCCGTAAGCGATGAAAAAGAAAAGTCTGTTCCGAATGATGCAGGAGGGAGCGGAGGCAAGGCTCCGCCGCCTGTGCGGACGCATCCCCGCTCATCTGAGGCTGTATGTCGTCCTGACGATGCTTCTCTTTTTCGCCATACTTGCCAACTATGTTTTCTTCAACGGTTTGTACCGTATCTTCTCAGACGGAGACTCTGAAGAGGAAACGTTACCGGCAATCGAGCATATAGAAGCCCCTGAAGTAAGGCGGCTCTATCCCAAAGACAGTATCAACCTATTAAAGTATTACGATTATGTTCCCATTCAAAAGAAAGACAGCCTCCGATACGAGCACCTCGCCTGAGCTGACGGAGGAAGAGAGACAAAGGCGAAAGAAGTTTATCATTTACCCCCTGATGTTTCTGCTTTTTGCAGGCTCTATGTGGCTCATCTTCGCTCCATCGGAGAAAGAAGGGGAGAAACAGGCGAAGGGGTTCAACACGGAAGTCCCTGACCCGATGGCAGCCGAACTGATCGGTGACAAGAAGAAAGCCTATGAGAAAGAGGTGATGGAAGAGAAAGAGCAGGAACGAAGTCGTGCTATGCAAAGCCTCAGTTCTCTCTTCGGGGAAATGACAGGAGGACAACTGGCGCAGAGTTCCGAAGAGTTGGCCTTGAAGACGGATTTGTCGGAAAGAGACAACGGCTTCGGCTCTCGCACCGCTGCTCCGCAAGAGGGATTCCACGCCTCT
>NZ_DBHIDN010000046.1:0-3162 GCF_057251025.1 Shuttleworthella sp. | reverse complement strand
TCCGCCAGAACTTGTTCTGGGCCTTCGCCTACAACGTGGCCGCGATCCCGCTGGCAGCCGCCGGGTTGCTCAACCCGATGATCGCGGGGGCCGCCATGGCCGCCTCCAGTGTCATCGTGGTCTCCAACTCCCTGCGGCTGCGCCACGCCGGCTGACCGCGGGCCAGGGTGCGGGATGGGCGTCGGGGAGTAGCGGTGTCCCGCCCCTGGCTGGTTCATACGGTCAAGTGCCCCTGTGCGGGGGCCTCCGTCAGGATCGCGGTGGGCGGCCAGCACGAGGGGTCAGGACCTGGGCCGCCTCAGGGAACTGTCGGAGTGAGGTCAGAAGGCGTCAAGATCCTTGAGGTGAATGACCTGCCGATCCTGCCGTCCGTCACTCAGAACGACGGTGATCTCGACGTCACCTTCGCCGCCGAACTCATCGAGATCCGAAGGACTCATGTCAGCGAGCTCAGCAAGGTCGGGATCGTCGCTTATGTCCGCGAACTCATCGTCATTGCTGTCGGCCTCGTTATACTCTGGCCTGTCCTCCCAAGGAGATAGAAGGAGGTTCTCCTCCGGGGAGAGAATTTCTGGAGCCTCCGTTGGCATGTATTCGAAGTAGCCCTCAGACAGGGCCGCCAACTTCCGAGAGCGGAACGGGGGAACACCCCGCAGGAAGTAAAGACATTCGTTACCCGGAAGGCGAGAAATTTCATCTGCCGTCATGAGCTCACGACCTGACGAGCGATATGACCGGGACCAGGATCCCTGGGCTCCTCGCTGATCCGAGTTGTCTTCCTGGGTGATGGTCTCCTTACCCAGCCTCTTGGAGATGAACTCGGTTGTGGACCCCTCATTTCCTCCCAAGAAGAGCAGGGAGTCACAGTTTCCAACAATAGTCTCCCAGTCATCTTTGTAGAGTGCTTTCCCTTGAGAGTAGTTCTGCAGGATAACGGAGGTGGAGATGCCGCGCGAACGCATCACGGCAATTTTACGCTCAAAGCTGGGCATTTTGCCGATATTGGCGAACTCGTCCATGTAGCACTGCACTGGGACCGGAAGTCGGCCACCAGAATGATCCGCGATATAGATGTTCTTCTCGAAGAAGGTCTCATAGAAGATGGATGCCAGGAAGTTGAATGCCTGGTGAGTGTCGGGGATCACAAGGAACAGTGCCGTCGGGCGCATTCCAATCTGGTCCGCCTTGATCGTATCTGATCCCAGTATTCTCCGCATGGGGGCCATGTGAAGGGGAGCCATTCTAACCCCCAGAGAGATGATCACTGACTTCTTGGTCTCGCCCGCGCCCTGCGTGTACACATTGTACTGAGAGCATGCGAACCGGAGACCTTCGAACATCTTGGCGCTGGCCGGGTCGGAATCTGGATTCTTTTCATACTCGGCAATGTAATCCTTCGTAGAAAGGAATAGCTCATCGACCGAGCTGAGCGCCTCCTCGTTTTGCTCAGAAGCTGTCATTCTTGACAGAAGCTCGACGACATCGAGAAGCGTCCCCTTCCCGCCCTTGGAGAAGTAGACCATCGCAACAAGGGCGGTTAGCAGAGCCCTTTCCGCCTTTTCCCAGAAATCGCCACCATCGGCGGGCTTCTTTCCTGTCGTGTTCGTGATGAAGTTTTCCGTCAGAATTGCGCAGTCGACTTCCGCCTGGTCAGGGTTGAAGTACGCAAGAGGATTGAAAGTGTCGGATCGAGCGAAGTCAACAAGGTTGAGGCACCGTATTTCATACCCGAGTTCAAGGAGCTTGTTTCCCGTTGCCGCGAGAACCTCACCTTTGGGGTCCGTCACAACATAGGAAGTGTTCCCCTGATGAAGATTAGGCATCACGAAGTAGCGCGACTTACCTGAACCAGAGCTTCCAATAACAAGAGCGTTGAGGTTTCGCTGGGTCTTCCGGGAATCGAGACTCAAAGATTCGGTACGAGTGAAAAGAATATCATTCGACCGGTTTCCGACGTAAGGGCGAATGTCCCGGGGAGTCGCCCATTTTGCCGAACCGTGCTCCTCTCCTGGGCGAGTGGCTTTTCTGGCACCCACATGATAGGCCCACATCATCAGGATCGCCGCAGCGAATCCTGCTCCGACGAGCATGTCAGTCGTCTGCCAGGAGACGTGGAAAGGACTCTTGAGGTCGAACCAGAATCTGTCCATCACGTCACTGAAAGTGCGGCCTGAGGCATGGTCAGTTCGTATCTGCCAGGAGATTTTATCTCCGATCCACCAGGAAATCAGAGTCACTGAGGCGAGAATGACATATCGGATTCTACTCATTATTCTTCCTCCGAAATTTAGTTGCTGTAGAACGCGAGTGTCAGCGCGGGACCCCGAATGACGGCGGCTTCATTGGCGCACTCCGAGGGGCACCCAGGCCGGGCATCGATCTTGCCCCTTTATTTCCAGGCGCATTATTGCGATGCATCTTCTGGCGAGCCTGACGAATGCCGTCGATATGCTTCTGCGGTCCGGAAAGCGCCGGCTTCGGCTTGCCGGGATTCGTGCCACGAGGAGTTCTGGGTTTCAAATTTGGGCCGCCAATCTTTTGGCTACGACCACGGAGGATATCGCCGAGGCTTGATAGCCCCTTCATTAAGGAACTAGGATTATTCGCACTGATAGTTACTTGGACGTTGCCATCTCCTCCAATCTGGGCAGCAAGATTCACTCCCTGCTGAAGAAGGCTTGCCTGAATTTTTGCGAACAGTGAGCTACTCACCCCTTTGGCGCCCACGCCGCGCCCGAGCGGAGCCTGCTTCCTGGAGAGCGAAATTGTCCCGTTCTTGATGGAGTTCGAGTTCGCCAGCATCGCCCCTTTATGCCCGAGTCCGGCAATGTTATGAAGGCTTGAATGAGTTAACCGATCAATACTGGCAAGTAACTGAGGCACCCCTCCAATCATCTTGATAGTGACTTCCATGGCTGCTTTGGCTGTGTCATCTGCGAGCATAACGACCTCTACTAATGGTGACGGAACAGAATGTGTTGATGTTGGTAGGTAATTATTTTAATACTCTTTGGCCGCCTTTCGTAATTCTTAGACTCAGTTCAATTATGTTACTTCACTCGTTGACGCCGAGGCAGTGAATTGATCTAGGTGAACACTGTCCTTGATTCGGAGAATAGGCTTATCGGTGTGGGTGGTGGGTGGGGGTGGTGCGGGTGGGTG
>NZ_DBHIDN010000045.1:0-3472 GCF_057251025.1 Shuttleworthella sp. | reverse complement strand
GCCCCGTCAAGATGAAGTTCAAGTCAATCTTATTAAAAGCGAGGAGCCCCGGTCATAGACCGGGGCTCCTCGCTCGTCTTTCAACTGTTTTCTGGCAGCGACCTACTCTTCCGTATGTACCCCATACAGTACCATCGGCGCTCACAGGCTTAACTTCCGGGTTCGGCATGGGTCCGGGTGTTTCCCTCTCGCTTTGACCACCAGAAAACATTTCCTTAACCCTGCATAACTTAACTCCACTATAGAAAGCAAATCAGTCATGGAGAAAAAAGTTTCGATGCTTTAGTACCGGTCAGCTCAACGCCTCTCAACGCTTACACCCCCGGCCTATCTATCCGCTCGTCTCGCGGGCATCTTATCTCCTCTCAGAGCTAGGTATCTCATCTCGGAGGGGGCTTCCCACTTAGATGCTTTCAGCGGTTATCCCTCCCGAACTTAGCTACCCGGCTTTTGCAGCTGGCGCCACAACCGGTACACTAGCGGTTCGTCCATTCCGGTCCTCTCGTACTAGGAACAGCTCTCCTCAAATACCTCACGCCCATGGTGGATAGGGACCGAACTGTCTCACGACGTTCTAAACCCAGCTCACGTACCGCTTTAATGGGCGAACAGACCAACCCTTGGGACCTGCTTCAGCCCCAGGATGCGATGAGCCGACATCGAGGTGCCAAACCACGCCGTCGATTGGAACTCTCGGGCGAGATCAGCCTGTTATCCCCAGGGTAGCTTTTATCCGTTGAGCGATGGCCCTTCCATTCGGAACCACCGGATCACTAGCACCAACTTTCGTTCCTGTTCGACACGTCCGTCTCACAGTCAAGCCACCTTATACGCTTACGCTCTCATAGGGCGGTTTCCATTCGCCCTGAGGTGACCTTTGCGCGCCTCCGTTACTCTTTGGGAGGCGACCGCCCCAGTCAAACTGCCCGCCTGGCAATGTCCCCTCGCGTGCTTCAACGCTCAAGGGTTAGAATTTCATCATACAAAGGGTGGTATCCCAACAACGGCTCATCAATCACCAAAATGATTGACTCAAAGCCTCCCACCTATCCTGTGCATCATAGGACAAAATCCAATACCAAGTTACAGTAAAGCTCCATGGGGTCTTTCCGTCCCACCACGGGTACCTGGCGTCTTTACCAGGACCACAATTTCACCGGGCCTACCGTCGAGACAGCGCACAGATCGTTACACCTTTCGTGCAGGTCGGAACTTACCCGACAAGGAATTTCGCTACCTTAGGACCGTTATAGTTACGGCCGCCGTTTACTGGGGCTTCATTTCAGAGCTTCGCACTTCTCAGCACTAACCCCTCCATTTAACCTTCCAGCACCGGGCAGGTGTCAGACCCTATACTTCGGCTTACGCCTTATGCAGAGTCCTGTGTTTTTAGTAAACAGTCGCCTGTGCCTGGTTTCTGCGACCACATTAGGCTCCAATTGTTCATCTTCACCCCTGTGGCACCCCTTCTCCCTAAGTTACGGGGTCAACTTGCAGAGTTCCTTAACGATAGTTCTCCCGCTCACCTTAGCCTCCTCAGCCAGTCCACCTGTGTCGGTTTCGGGTACGGGCGCTCGCGGTCTCCTTAGAAGCTTTTCCCGGCAGTAGAGCGTCAATGCCTTCGTCTCCATCTCTGAAAACTCCCCGTCAGGTCTCACCTATAAACAGGGGGATTTGCCTCCCCGTCCAGGCTTCGCCCTTAGACCGGCTATTCCATCCGCCGGCGCACCTAGCTTCCTGCGTCACTCCATCGTCAATCAACCGCTTCGCGGGACAGGATTAGCAACCTGTTGTCCATCAGCTACGCCTCTCGGCCTTACCTTAGGCCCCGCCTTACCCTGGGCGGATCAACCTTCCCCAGGAACCCTTGGACTTCCGGTGAGTGTGATTCTCACACACTTCGCGTTACTCATGCCGGCATTCTCTCTTGTATGCAGTCCACACGTCCTTCCGGCCGTACTTCGCCCCACATACAACGCTCCCCTACCGATTCGACTCCTTAAAGTCAATCTCCAGGCTTCGGTGACATGCTTAGCCCCCTGTATTTTCGGCGCAACAATCCTCGACCAGTGAGCTATTACGCACTCTTTAAAGGGTGGCTGCTTCTAAGCCAACCTCCTGGCTGTCCGGGCATCGTCACATCCTTGCCACACTCAGCATGGCTTTGGGACCTTAGCTGTGGGTCTGGGCTCTTTCCCTCTCGACTACGAAACTTCTCTCCCGCAGTCTCACTCCTGAACTCTTAAGTAATGGTATTCGCAGTTTGATTGGATTTGGTACGGTCACAACCGCCCGCGTCCATTCAGCGCTCTACCCCCATCACTAAACATTCAGGGCTGCACCTAAATGCATTTCGGGGAGAACCAGCTATCACCCAACTCGATTAGCTTTTCACTCCTATCCACACCTCATCCGAGACTTTTTCAACAGGCTTCGGTTCGGTCCTCCACCCCGCTTCACCGGGGCTTCAACCTGGACATGGATAGATCGTCGGGCTTCGGGTCTATTGTACGAAACTCATTCGCCCTCTTCAGACTCGGTTTCCCTACGGCTTCAGACCTCTCAGTCCTTAACCTCGCTACGCACAATAACTCGCCGGCTCATTTTACAAAAGGCATACCGTCACACACCCCGGCGTCCGAAAACGCCGGCCATGCTCCGATCGCTTGTAGGCACACGGGTTCAGGTCTCTTTCACTCCCCGCCAGGGGTGCTTTTCACCTTTCCCTCTCGGTACTCTTCTCTATCGGTCATCCGACATATTTAGCCTTGGACCATGGGCGGCCCAAATTCAACCGGAATTCCTCGTGCTCCGGCCTACTCAGGTTTCATCCACAGACAGACGCAACGCCTTCGCTTACGGGGCTCTCACCCTCTGCGGCTGGCTTTCCCAATACCATTCAACTGACCTTGCGTTTGATAACTGCCCGAGAGGACTGCAATCCCCTCCTGGATGAACCTATTACCCCGCCTTACGCAACGCTTGCAGGCTTGCACGTAAGCGGTTTAGGCTACTCCCCTTTCGCTCACCACTACTCAGGGTATCTCTTCGATTTCTTCTATGTCCGGCTACTGAGATGTTTCACTTCGCCGACTTCGCCCCCGCATCCGCGGGTCTCCGGCCTGCGCCGGAGGGGTTGCCCCATTCGGACATCCCCGGATCGATGGTCGCTTGCGCCTCCCCGGGGCTTTTCGCAGCTTGCCGCGTCCTTCTTCGCTGTCGGATGCCTTGGCATCCTCCGTGTGCCCTTCTCTCCTTACTCTCCTCTACAGCATTGCCTTCTATTCTTCTGTCAAGTTACGCAGGGAAATTACAGACAAGCCATAAAGGGATTCCTCAGCCTCGAGCTCGAGTCCGGCACTTCTTCATCCGAGTCGTAATTCTTCAAGACATACGCCTGCCGGATACTCTCCAACAGACTCCGTCTCCTTAGAAAGGAGGTGATCCAGCCGCACCTTCCGGTACGGCTACC
>NZ_DBHIDN010000044.1:0-3655 GCF_057251025.1 Shuttleworthella sp. | reverse complement strand
GCCTCTGATATGGTGAGATTGGCCTTAGTCCCGTCCCTGCGCGGACGGATGGCTCCTGGCTTGAGCAAGCCAAAATGTTTCCTGATTCGTCCCGTCCCTGCGCGGACGGATGGCTCTGGCGTTACTCTCGAAATGCTGGAAAAAGAAAAAGTCCCGTCCCTGCGCGGACGGATGGCTCTTTTGCCTGAGACAGTCCAGTTTTTGCCCGGATAGTCCCGTCCCTGCGCGGACGGATGGCTCTTTTGCCTGAGACAGTCCAGTTTTTGCCCGGATAGTCCCGTCCCTGCGCGGACGGATAGCTCTTTGTTCAAGATTTATCTAATTGAGAGTTTAGCCGTCCCGTTGATACAGAAAAGTTCCTCTAAGGTTTTATGGTAGTAGGCGGCAAGCCGTATGGCTACGCAAACATTTAGGGCCTGCTGGCTGGTCTCGTACCGGTATATTGTTTTGGAATCGACTTGAATATGATCGGCAACTGTCTCTATGGAAACGCCGATTTCTTTGCGAACTGGCACTCCTTCTCCACATCGAAGGCCTTATTCTTTTTCACCGTCCTCCGTAAAATCACAAATCATCCATACAAAGCCGCCTGACTGGATCGTCACGGCGGTTTTATCAATGTCCTCATCGGTCAGCAGATCCATGTAATCGCCCAGTTCACCGACAGATACGGTCTTCTCTGTCTCTGAGAAGTTATAGAGGCCGACCAGCTTTTCTCCCTCATAATAGCGGCCGATGCCGAGGATGCTGTCATCGCCGGCTTGTACGAGCCAGACATCCGCCCCGCCGTCAAAGACACGGTGGTCTTTGCGAAGCCGCTCCAACTTCCGCAAGGAACTGAAGAGACGGCCTTCCGGCCTGTTTTGATCCAAGCGCTTTTCCGCAGCTTCCCAGTCCAGTTGGCCGCGGTGAAGCCAACGACTGTCCGGTGCTTTGACCGGATCATCATGATAGCTGTAATCGTTCTCCTGCGCGATTTCATCCCCGCTATAGAGGACCGGGATGCCGCTGAGAGAAAACATATAGGCATGGAGCATCAGATCAAGCCGCAGGGCCCATTTCAGCCTGCTGTCATCTTGCTCGGCTCTGGCAGACTCAATTCCGCAGAGAGAAGCAGTAGTACCGCAGAGGCGGGCATCCCGCAGACGGGGATCATCGTTATACAACTCTCCCCTGGCGGGACTGCCATACCATTTCCCGGTCAGGTAGTCGTTGAGGAATTTCTTATGGCTGGCTTCGCCTATCCCAAAGCGCCCGAGATAATCATAATCCAGCCCCCAGCCAATATCATCGTGGCAGCGGAGATAGTTGAGAAAGGTACATTCTCTCGGCAGGGCAAAGACCTGAGAGAGCTGGTGCTGTAAGAGCCGCACGTCCTTGGTCGCCACGGTGTGCCAGGTGCTGGCCATGGTTGTGACGTTATATAAGAGGTGGCACTCCGGCTTCTCTGTGCTCCCGAAATAGGGGACGACCTTGCTGGGTTCCATGACTACCTCGCCCAAGAGCAGGGTGCCGGGGCAGACGATCTCGCAAACCATACGCATCATGCGCACAAGCGTATGCACCTGCGGGAGATTGCGGCAGCTGGTACCAAGCTCTTTCCAGATATACGGCACGGCATCGAGCCGAATAATGTCTGCGCCCTGATTGCAGAGGTAGAGCATGTTCTCAACCATATCGTTGAAGACTACAGGATTGGCGAAGTTCAGATCCCACTGATAGGGATAGAAGCTGGTCATGACCACCTTGCCTGCCTCCTCGCACCAGGAGAAGTTGCCGGGCGCCGTGGTGGGAAAGACCTGGGGGACATTTTTCTCAAATTCGTTGGGAATATCCCATCCATCGTAGAAGAAATAACGGCTCTGGGCCTCGGGGTCGCCTGCGCGGGCCGCCTTTGCCCAGGCATGGTCCTCGCTGGTGTGGTTCATCACGAAATCAAGGCAGAGGGCAATGCCGCGCTTGTGGCAGTCCTCCGCCAGGGAGGCCAGGTCTTCCATCGTGCCGAGCTCCGGCTGTACCCTGCGGAAATCCGATACCGCATAGCCGCCATCGCTGCGGCCCTTCGGACTTTCCAGCAAGGGCATCAGGTGCAGGTAGTTGACCCCGCATGCCTCAATGTAATCCAGCTTCTCCTGAACGCCCTGCAAGGTTCCGGCAAAAGCCTTCACATACATGAGCATACCGACCAGCTCATGTCCCTTGTACCAACGGGAATCGGACAGGCGCTCCGCATCCAGCAGGCGCAGGGCTTCCGGGCGGCTTTTGTACATGGTCTCAAGCATTTGGGCAAAATGCTTGAAAGCCGTGGTGTCGCCGTGATAGAGATCCAGATAGTCCTGTCGCAGCTCCTCTTCATGCTCTTGATAGCGTGTGATAAATTCCTTGTCCTGTTTGCGCGTATTCATACGATTGCCTTCCATCCCAAATGTCGGTTTGCGTTATAGGGGGCCTTGTCCTTAAGATCAAGGTAATATCAAAAATCGACAAATGCAAGCCAAATTTCTGTGATAAACACAAATAATCCGCAGTCGGCAAAGCTACATTTCAACACGTTGTATGTTGGTGTATGTTAAGATGTAGTTATGTAGATAAAGCCTTCCATTCAGAGAGGAAGGCAACTGGTTGACCGCTTAACAAATGCAAGGGAATCAAGAGGTCTTGTTAAGCATATCCGAAAAGAAATGGAGAGAAGCGGCATGATCAATTTTTTTGAAGGTCAAAAACTAAGCTTTGACAGAGACAAGTACAAACTTGAAGTAAATAAAGACGGAATCTCATATATTCGTTCCAATGGCAAGCAATCTGTCGATTTGAAATTCGATGATATTGACGCGATCCATGTGATCAATTACTGCAGTCAAAACTTTCACTATACGGTGCAGCTCTGGCGAAAAGACGGCTCAGGAATGGAAGAAATCGATACCGATATGAAGGCCGTGGCTAACGGGCACAATATATTGGAGACCAAGTCAATTCTCATTGCTTTTGCGGCCCATAAGCTTACCGAGGCCTTCCCTGACAATCTGTACAACCTGGATATTGTCCTGGGACGCAATTTAAAAGAAAAAGAGATCCGATTGTCCAATGGCGTCATAAGGGGAGCCAGGCACTCGATCAAGATTGACGACATTCGCAGGGTAAAATGCGCCTGTGTCGTGCCATCTCTCGGCATCTATACAAGGGACAAGGGCGGTTTCCTCGACATGCCGGATATGGCCATTCCCGCCAATTCCTTGACCCTGCCGATCCTGGAGGCCGTTATGGCGAAGAACAAGGGAGAGGGGATTGACTTTAGTAAGGGCAATAACTTCGACCAGAAGACAGGGGAATTCATCATCATTCGCTTTATGGATTCAAGCTTTTTTGTCAATGCGGACGGTACCGTAACGGATGGCTGGCAGAAGATCGCCCATGATCGTATCCAATCTTACGGATATGACCTGACAGAGATGACACGTTAATCTTCAAAACAGAAAAAGTCTGAGGCGGGAGAAGGGACGGAATATGAAATACGCAGTGATCGGTGTCGGAGGAACAGGGGGGATGCTGGGTTATAAGCTCAGCAAGGCCGGGAAGGACTGTAGTCTGATTGCAAGAGGCGAGAATCTGAAGGCCTTGTCGCAGACTGGTTTGACCATTCATCGGCTCTGGGATG
>NZ_DBHIDN010000043.1:0-3689 GCF_057251025.1 Shuttleworthella sp. | reverse complement strand
TCTATTTACAAGGCTTTGAAGGGGTTTTCATCAACACGTTTTGTCCTATAACTCTCTTTTCATTAGGGGAGTTTTTTCACAGCCCCTTTCTATACCGTCTGCCCCATAGTTCCTCTGATAGAGGCAACCAAAAAGGGGGCTGCAGGGCAAAGGAAATAATCCTTGCCTTGCAGCCCCCGGACACTCATTGCTTCCGCAAAAGCGTCAAGTCAATTACTCGATGATCTCGGTAACACGGCCTGAACCAACGGTACGGCCACCCTCACGGATTGCGAAGGTAAGACCCTGCTCCATGGCAACATTGTGGATCAGCTCGATGGTCATCTCAACGTTGTCGCCGGGCATGCACATCTCAACCCCATCGGGAAGCTTGGTGATACCGGTTACGTCAGTCGTTCTGAAGTAGAACTGAGGACGATAGTTGGAGAAGAAGGGGGTATGACGGCCACCCTCATCCTTGGTCAGTACGTATACCTGAGCCTTGAACTTCTTGTGGCAGGTAACGGTGCCGGGCTTAGCCAGAACCTGACCGCGAACGATCTGGTCACGGTTCACGCCGCGAAGCAGAGCTCCGATGTTGTCGCCGGCCATAGCCTCGTCGAGCTGCTTACGGAACATCTCGATACCGGTACATACGGTCTTGCCCACCTGGTCCTTCACGCCGAGGATCTCAAGCTCCTCGTTGAGATGAAGGGTACCACGCTCTACACGGCCGGTAGCAACCGTACCACGACCGGTAATGGTGAATACGTCCTCGACAGGCATAAGGAAGGGCTTGTCGGTATCGCGCTCGGGAGCCGGGATGTACTCATCTACGGTGTTCATCAGCTCCATGATGCAGTCGCCCCAGTTCTTGTCGGGGTTCTCGGGATCAATGGGATCGCCGTTTGCGAATACGGCCTTGCCCTCAGGATTCTGCAGAGCCTGGTAAGCAGAGCCCTTGACGATGGGGCAGTCATCAAATCCGTACTCGGAGAGCTGATCTGAAACCTCCATCTCAACCAGCTCAAGAAGCTCGGGATCGTCGATCATATCGCACTTGTTCAGGAAAACGATGATGTAGGGAACGCCTACCTGACGAGCCAGAAGGATGTGCTCCTTGGTCTGCGCCATAACACCGTCGGTTGCTGCGACAACGAGGATAGAACCATCCATCTGTGCGGCGCCGGTGATCATGTTCTTAACGTAGTCGGCATGTCCCGGGCAGTCTACGTGAGCGTAGTGACGCTTGTCCGTCTGGTACTCAACGTGTGCGGTAGAGATGGTGATACCACGCTCTCTCTCCTCGGGAGCCTTATCGATGTCCTCGAACGCCTCCACCTTGTTGCCGGCAACGCGCTGTGCCAGAACGGAAGTGATCGCTGCCGTAAGAGTGGTCTTACCATGGTCAACGTGGCCGATGGTTCCAATGTTTACGTGCGGCTTGGTGCGCTCAAAATGCTCTTTTGCCATTGTGAAATTCCTCCTTGAATCTCCCCCTTGCGGGGTATGTTACCTTATAAAATCTCAGCTAAAGTTCATTATATGAAATTCAGCTGAGTATTTCAACTATTTGCCGGGCAAATGCCCTTTGGTCCCGGATTACTTGTGCTCGGCGATGACCTTCTCCTGAACGGACTTGGGAGCCTGCTCATATTTGCTGAAGAACATGGAGTAGTTCCCGCGGCCCTGGGTAATCGAGCGGAGATTGGTCGCATAGCCGAACATCTCTGCCAGAGGAACGTATCCGACGACAATCTTGCCGTTTCCTACGTCATCCATCTTCTCAATCCGTCCACGGCGTGAGTTCAGGTCTCCGATGACATCTCCCAGGTAATCCTCGGGCATGGTGACCTCCACCTTCATGATGGGCTCAAGAAGAACCGGGTCTGCCTTGGCCATGGCCTCCTTGAAGCACATGGAACCTGCGATGTGGAAGGCCATCTCTGAGGAGTCCACCTCATGATAGGACCCGTCGTAGAGAGTCGCCTTGATACCGAGAACCGGGAAGCCCGCCAGAATACCGGACTGAGCCGCCTCCTCGATACCTTCGCCGACCGGCGCGATATACTCCTTGGGCACGGAGCCGCCGACAACGGCGTTCTCGAACTTGAAGAGTTCCTCGCCATTGGCGTCCATGGGCTCGAAGCGAACCTTGACATGACCGTACTGGCCGCGTCCGCCGGACTGCTTGGCGTACTTGTACTCCTGATCGACAGACTTTGTGAAAGTCTCCTTGTAGGCAACCTGGGGAGCGCCGATGTTGGCCTCAACCGAGAACTCTCTGAGCAGACGGTCTACGGTGATCTCCAGATGAAGCTCTCCCATACCTGCCAGGATGGTCTGGCCGGTCTCCTCATCCGTGTGGACGTGCAGGGTCGGATCCTCCTCGACGAGCTTGGCGAGCGCCTCGCCCATCTTCTGCTGCCCCGCCTTGGTCTTGGGCTCAACAGCCACCTGAATAACGGGATCCGGGAACTCCATGGACTCCAGGACAACCGGATGCTGATCATCACAGAGGGTGTCGCCGGTTGTCGTGTTCTTCAGGCCCACAATCGCGCAGATATCACCGGAGAACATCTCGTCGAGCTCCTGCCGCTTGTTGGCGTGCATGAGCAGGATACGGCCGACGCGCTCCTTCTTATCCTTGGTGGAGTTCAGAACATAGGAGCCGGACTTGCAGTGACCCGAGTAGACACGGGTGAAAGCCAGCTTACCTACATAGGGGTCCGTCATAATCTTGAATGCCAGAGCGGAGAAGGGCTCATCGTCGGAAGACCGGCGAACGACCTCATTGCCGTCCATGTCCGTACCGGTGATATCCGGCACATCGGTCGGAGCCGGCATGAACTCGATGATTCCGTCAAGGAGCTTCTGAATGCCCTTGTTCTGGTGGGCAGACCCGCAGAATACGGGAACGCCCTTGGAATCGATGGTGGCCTTGCGGAGAGCCGCCTTGAGCTGATCGATGGAAGGCTCCTCGCCCTCCAGGTACATCATCATCAGGTCCTCATCGAAGTCGCAGCACTGCTCTACCAGCTTGGCGTGGTACTCCTCCGCCAGATCCTTCATATCATCGCGGATGTCGACAATCTCAATCTCCTGGCCGTTGGCGTCCTTGTAGAGGTACTCCTTCATCTCGAAGAGATCGATAACGCCCTCGAAATAGTCCTCCTTACCGATCGGGAGCTGTACGCAGACAGCATTCTTGCCCAGCTTGGTCCCGATCTCCTTGACGGTATTGAGGAAATCCGCCCCCATGATGTCCATCTTGTTGACGAAGGCCATACGGGGTACATGATAGGTATCCGCCTGACGCCATACGTTCTCGGACTGGGGCTCAACACCGCCCTTGGCGTCGAAGACGCCGATTGCGCCGTCCAAGACGCGAAGAGAGCGCTCAACCTCAACCGTGAAGTCCACGTGTCCCGGGGTGTCGATAATGTTAATGCGGTGCTTCTCGGCACCCTTCTTCAGCTCCGCCCTTTCCTGGAGAGTCCAGTGGCAGGTGGTCGCTGCGGAAGTAATGGTGATTCCTCTCTCCTGTTCCTGCTCCATCCAGTCCATGGTCGCAGTTCCCTCATAGGTCTCACCGATCTTATAGTTTACACCAGTATAATACAGAATACGCTCGGTCAGCGTGGTCTTACCAGCGTCGATATGAGCCATGATTCCGATATTCCTGGTTCTCGCAAGTGGGTATTCTCTTG
>NZ_DBHIDN010000042.1:2580-4068 GCF_057251025.1 Shuttleworthella sp. | reverse complement strand
CTGCCCCTGAGCGTATGGATGGTAAAGAGATCTGTCAAAGTCTGGGTGGGGTGCTGGTGTCCCCCGTCACCGGCATTGATCACCGGAATCTCTGAGTGGAGACTGGCCACCAGAGGAGCCCCCTCCTTGGGATGGCGCATGGCGCAGATATCCGCGAAGGAAGAGATGACCCGGATGGTATCGGCTACGGACTCTCCCTTGGCCGCGGAGGAGGAGTTGGCGGAAGCGAAGCCCAGGGTCTTGCCCCCCAGGTGCAGCATGGCCGATTCAAAGGAGAGACGGGTTCTGGTGGACGGCTCATAGAAGCAGGTCGCCAGGATTTTCCCCTCCAGGCTGTGGGCGTATCGGTCTGGATCCGCCTTCATGTCCGCCGCCAGATCCATCAGCCGATTGATCTCCTCTACTGACAGATCCATGGGGCTCATCAGATGTCGCATGGCTACCTCCTTTGGTGCTGTGTCCCTGTCCGGGGCCTCTTGCGTCTGATAAAGAAGGGGGAGAGACTCGTCCGGTCCCGCCCCCATCTTCGATGCATTTCTGTCAGTTATTCTACTTCAAATCCAGTCTACATTCAATCCAAGCTGTAAGATCTCTATCTTGCGCCCGCCTCTGTATCGAAACAGAGCGGATTCCCGCAGGAACCCGCCCTGTTCATCGACTTAGCAATCAGATCAAAATGGAAGTCACTTCTCATTTGCCTTTCTTCTCTTTAACAGAGCAAACACAATCAGTGCCTGTAAAGAGGCAAAAGCCGTGAACATGTACCAATCCACGTTGCCAAGATCACCTGTCTTTGGCGCCTTAGGTGTTGATCCGGGCTTCTTGGGCTTGTCCTTCTTCGTTACATTCGCCTTATTTGTGACAACGTACCCATGCTCCGTATCGCCCTCGATTGTCGTCGTGTATCCGGCAACCGGCGTCTCCCGGACCGTATAGACGATTTCGCTTCCATCCGCCTTGTACTTGGGCAGGTTCTCAAACTTGCCCTCCCAGTTGCCCGCCGCATTCAAGGTCAGTGACTTGTTCGCGTCCTGGCCGTCGGCAAAGAGCTTGATCTCCACGCTGGCCGCGGGCGTTCCGACCCACTGCTTCTTGACCGGGACATCGATCTTCTCCGTGTTGCTGTTGGTGACGACGAATCCCTGGCTGGCGTCTCCCGTCGTCTGTGAATCATAGTTGGCGATCGGATCCTCTACGATCGTATACTGGATCTCATTGCCATGGTCATACTTCTCCAGATCGGCGAAGGTATACTGCCAGTGATTGGTCTCATCGAGCGTGATGCTCTTGCCCGTATCTGCCCCGTTGGCATACAGATGCATGGTTGCGGACGCCCCCTTGGGGCCGACCCACTTCTTCTCGACCGGTACGGACACCTTGCCCGCAATCGTGTTGGTGATGGTAAAGCCGTTCGCGGCATCGCCTGTCATCGCCGTCGTGTATCCGGCAACCGGCGTCTCCCGGACCGTATAGACGATTTCGCTTCCA
>NZ_DBHIDN010000042.1:0-2480 GCF_057251025.1 Shuttleworthella sp. | reverse complement strand
CGTCGGCAAAGAGCTTGATCTCCACGCTGGCCGCGGGCGTTCCGACCCACTGCTTGGTCACCTTCACTGACGTTGCGTTTAATTTATCTTTTACTGTCAGGATCGTTCCTACATCGCTCGCTATATCAACGATATATTCGGTAGAATCCAGTAAATAGCCCTGCGGGGCTTTCGTCTCCCGGACTTTATACTTACCCGGTATCAAAAGGCCGGAAGTGACCGTACCATCTGCCCCTGTCGTCAAAGTGAACTTACTTCCATCGGGCTTGGTCACTTCAAATTCGGCATTGGCAAGGGCCTTCGTGTTATCTTCCGCATCAACCTTGCGAAGTTTCAACTTCTTGGCGAGGTCACCGGCCATACTTCCGCCGCCGGATCTCTTTTTCCAGGTACTCTTCTGATCTACGGGCGTAATGATGTCCGCCGTCATATTGGCCTTATTTGTCTGAACCGGATCTCCGTAATCTACCGTTGTCTTATAGGAAAGGAAATAAGACTGCGTTCCGATATCTCCCAGATCAATTTCAAATGAAGTCTTATCGGCATTGAATTTTACCTTTCCGGTCAGATCTACGATCTCTCCATCCCAGCTGGTCGGATTTCCGCTCGCGTCATACTCACACTTCATGAGCTTGAACTGCTCATTCGCGCCGTTCGGCAGGGGATCCAGGTAGTGACCGTTCCCTGACGTGATGGAATCTCTGATCACGACATGCTTTAAATCCTTCTTGGCCTGATTGATTCGCAGAGCCCAGCCGGCCACCCCGGGATGACTGGCATCGGAAGCCTTGGCAAATTTACCGAACACCTGATCGGAGGTATTGGCTCCCGGCTTGACACCGATTTTCGTCGGCGGGGGTGTCAAATCGGTTCTGCCGTTCACTTTCATTTCAATGGGGTTTACCTTATTGATCGTAACCCCTTTCTTATTCAAGATCATATAGACATACATCTGCCCGGTAATATTATGCAGTCCCTCGGCATTGTGGTTAAATTTAACGCGGATTTTCCCGCCGCCTGTCGTCGCAGTAGCCGTTGGCCTGCTGATAATCTCAGCCGTTGCAACCTTCGTTCCGTTCTGATCCGTAAGATCAAAGGTCAAAGGATTCGTAGCGGACGTTGTCATGTCCAATTCTTTGGGGATATCGATATCAAAATAATCCCCGTCATGAACAATCTGGTCAACATGCCAGTCCATAACTAATTTCAGAGTCTGATCGACCGGCACCTCTGTTACGGGGTTGCCGTCGCTGTCCTGTATACTCACATTTGTCAGTTTTGCATCGACTTGTGAACCTGTCTCCGCAAAGGCCGTCTTGCCCGGATATAACAAAAAAACTGTCATCAAAAAAGCAAGAAAGAAACTCAAAAATCTTTTAATCATCCCTATTCATTCTCCTCTCTTTTGCCCGACAAAATATTCCTCACTTGACTGGTAAAAGCGGTTAATTTATCAGGCTTATTTTCGTAACTTCATAAATTATCCTTTATTAATCACCCCCCCCCCGAAAATTATCAGTTATCTTTCGCCAAAAAATTTCTTTAGCATTTTCCCTGACAAATTAACGGAATAAACTCTTGCCAATAAATCACATAAGAACCGTGAGTGCCAGAACACACACCGCAAACCATAGATCGGTTTTGTCTGAGATCTATCCTCATGACTGCAGATCCGTAAAACATATGATTGCATAATGCCCGCAACTCCTAGCGAGATTATAACACATAGTTTTCACATTTTCTCGACAAAGCAGACTGACTTTTTTATCTTTAATTCAAATTAATTCATTAATATCATGTGTTTTTTGTAACCTTCAAACATCAGTACAGAATTGAAGATACCAAAGAGAAATCAAACCATTTGATCTCATATAAGACTGTTGTTATGTTAAAAAGGGCGAATCTATTGCGATAGACGAGATATTCCCTTGTAAAAGCAGAATATTCCCAGTTAAATAGCAGGAAATTTGACGACAGAAAGAGGAGAGGATGTTCACTTGTAGAGAACATCCTCTCCCAGCCCGCGGGCCGTCTCTTCTCCCCTGACATAGGCCACAATGGCCAATCCAAAGGCAAAGGCGGTTCCCATGGCCCGGCTGGTGATGATGTTTCCGTCACGCACCACCTTGTCAGTCAAATAGTCGCAGTCGTCCATCTTGTCCGCGAAACCGGGGTTTGAGGTTGCCCTCTTGCCGGACAGAATCCCAGCCTTAGCCAGGACGGAAGGGGCGGCGCAGATGGCCGCGACCAGCTTGCCTGCAGCGGCGAAGTCCTGCACCAGCTTGATCACCCGTTCATCTGCTCCCAGATTGGTCGTGCCGGGCAGACCGCCGGGCAGGATGATCCCGTCATAATCCTCCCAGTCCACCTGACTCATACAGAAATCCGCATGGAAGCTGATCTTGTGAGAGCCCCGAATCCTGGTCTCCTCCTTGATGGAAATGCCGTCGATCTCGATGCCGGCCCTGCGGGCCAGATCA
>NZ_DBHIDN010000041.1:0-4951 GCF_057251025.1 Shuttleworthella sp. | reverse complement strand
AGGATTCCTGGACCAATCCCAATCTCAAATTGGGAAATGATGTTGTAAATCTGGGAGACCAGTACCATCCCAATGTAGAACAGCTGATCTCGGAGAAGCCGGACTTTATCATCGGGTCGTCCAAATTCGACGCCCAGACGGGACTCTATGACCAGTTGAAGCAGGCCGGAATACCGGCGGCCTTCTTCAAGGTGGATTCTTTCGATGATTATCTGTCGATGCTCAAGATTATGACGGATATCACCGGCAGGTCTGACCTCTATGACAAGAACGGAATACAGGTGGGAGAGCAGATCGCGAAGGTCAAGAAGAGGGCGGACGGGTCCCATCCCAAGGTCCTTGTCATCCGGGTGGCCAGTTCCGGCGCGATCAAGGTGATGGGAAGCAAGGAGATTGTCCTGGGAGAAATCCTGAAGGACCTTGGCGCGGAGAATGTGGCCGATTCCAATGCCTCGATCAAGGGAGATTTCTCCATGGAGGCAGTGGTCGCATCCAATCCCGACTATATTTTCGCAACGACCATGGGGTCTGATACAGAGAAGGCCAAGCGGGCGGTAGATCAGACTCTCTCGTCAAGTCCGGCCTGGCAGAGCTTATCGGCAGTGAAAGAGGGACGCTTCCACATGATGGACAAGGCCCTATACCAGATTAAGCCTAACGCCAACTGGGGCAAGGCCTATGAGGGAGTCGCGGATATCCTGTTCCCGAAGAAGTGATATAAGAAATCTGAAAGAGAGGAAGAGAGTATGAGGATGGTGTTCCTCATACTCTCTTTTCTTCGGATTGATTCATGACTTTTCGGGCGGAATATCGGACCGTTTTCTACGCCTCCTTCTTGACCTTGCTGATATAGCGATAGAGGGTTGCCGTCGAGACGCCGAGTCTGGCGGAGACTTCCGGAATCGTCCCCTTGACGGAGAAGACCCCGTTCTGGTAGAGGGCTAAGACAATGCGAAGTTTCTCCCGATAAGTGAGCTTCTCGCCGGCGACATCCGACTTGCCGCTGACTCTGGAGAACATATCCTCAATGAGGGTGGACAGGTCGGAGTAGAAGGTCTCAGACCCGGTCTGCGTGATCTGACTGATCTCGACATTCTGCCCGGCATAGGAGTCCGGATGGCAGAGGCCAAAGACTTTCCGGGCCAGCTCGTGGTAGCGGGAGTCATCAAAATTGACGCAGAGCAAGCCCTCCAGGCGGCCGGTCGCCGTCTTCAGGAAGAAGGTGGAACAGCGGAGGATCTTCCCGTTGATGCCCCTGCCTTGGTAGTTGAGAATGGAGGAATTCTGCGGCAGCTGATTGGTCTGCAGGATCTTGAGGGCAACGTCGCTCAGAGGTCCGCCGACGGAGCGCCCGCTCACATGTCCGTTGCTGATTGCCAGGATGGAGTGGAGGTCGGTGAGAACGACTTCATAGTCCGGCCCCAGAGCCCGGCCCAAGAAGGAAACCAGCTGGCAGTATTGGCGAAGCTTGAAGTCTTTCATAGTCTTGTCACCTCCCTGTGCCATCAGCATAGCAGAGAATCGACACATGTGCAAAAAAATTCTTATATACTGATCTAGATTGCAAATTTACCAGGCAAAATATACAAATCAACAGGATTAAAATCGTATATAACATACAAATCGAACAATCAGAATTGAAAAAATATCCGGCAGTGATAAAATTATCTCATAAAGTTTTCAGAGGAATGTTTTCATATCGCAGAGAAAGGGGGATTTTGCAGAAGACAAGTACAGGAACCTATACCGTCCGCCAGTCGGTTCGACCCGAGGGGGGAGTCGATGACCGGGGTATGTAAATTTTTTACAGGAGGTATAACCATGGAATATCCTTTGAATGTTGAAGCACCAAAATCTTGCACACACGTTGTCCGCAATCTGCCAACAGTGACGCCGGATCAGAGACTGCGGGCCCTGCAGGCAACCCACTACAATGAATTTGCCTTCCCGGCGGGAATGCTCTACGTTGACTGCCTGTCTGATTCGGGCACGACGTCCATGACAGACTCCCAGTGGGGAGCGATGTTCTTAGGCGACGAGTCCTATGGAAGGAACAAGGGCTACTATGTTCTTCTGGACGCTTTCCGTGACGTCTGGGAGAGAGGAGACCATCAGAAGCGGGCAATTGACCTTCTTCGAAGCGGCGTCGATAAGGATGACGTAGAGAGGATGATGGATGAACTCTATTTGGTGGACACGGAGGGAGGATTCATCAACGGGGGATCCTACCAGCTGGAGAGACCCAATACCTTCATCGTTCCCCAGGGACGCTGTGCGGAGGCCCTTCTCTTCGATGTAATCAAGCCCCTTCTGGCAAGACGCTATCCGGGCAAGGTATTTACCATTCCGTCCAATGCCCACTTCGATACGACGGAAGGCAATATCAAGCAGATGGGCAGCGTGCCCCGCAATCTCTTCCACAAGGAGATCCTCTTCGAGATCCCCGAGGGCGGCAGCTATGAGAAGAACCCCTTCAAGGGAGACATGGACATTGACAAGCTCAACCAGCTCCTGGAGACGGTTGGCATTGAGAATGTTCCCCTCATCTACACGACCGTCACCAACAACTCCGTCTGCGGACAGCCCGTCTCCATGGCCAATATGAGAGCTGTCTCCGCGATTGCCCACAAGCACGGCATCCCCTTCGTTATGGATGGCGCCCGCTGGGCTGAGAACTGCTACTTCATTAAGATGAATGAGGAGGGCTATGCGGATAAGTCCATAGCAGAGATCGCTAAGGAGATGTTCTCCTACTTCGATGTGGTATCCGCTTCCCTCAAGAAGAACGGACATGCCAACATGGGCGGCCTGCTCGCCTTCCGTGACAAGGGCTACTTCTGGAAGAATTTCTCCGAATTCAACGAGGACGGGACCGTTAAAGTGGACATCGGCCACCTGCTCAAGGTGCGTCAGATCTCCGCATATGGCAACGACTCCTATGGCGGAATGTCCGGACACGACATCATGGCCCTCTGCGTTGGTCTCTATGAGGAGCAGAGATTCGAGTATCAGGATGAGCGCGTAAGACAGTGTGAATATCTGGCCCAGGGCCTGCATCACGCGGGTGTACCGGTTGTCCTTCCCGCCGGAGGCCACGGCGTCTATATCGATGTCGACAAGTTCTTCGGCTATAAGAGAGACCATGAGAGCTTTGCCGGACAGGCCCTCTCTCTGGAGATGATCCACCGGTATGGAATCCGCTGCTCAGAGCTGGGTGACTTCTCCATGGAATATGATCTCAAGACACCGGAGCAGCAGGCCGAGGTCTGCAATGTGGTTCGGCTGGCCATCAACAGAAGCCAGTACTCCAAGCAGCATATGGACTACATCATCGCTGCGGCTGCCCAGCTCTATAAGGACCGCGACACCATTCCGAATCTTAAGATTACATTCGGAAGAACGCTTCCGATGCGTCATTTCCATGCATGGCTTGAGCCCTATGAGCCGAGCAGGGAAGAACTCTGCGATCAGTAAATCATTTCCGTGGCCCTCTCCTCTTCTCAGGGGAGGAGAAGAGGAGACAGGGACCGCGAAAAGGGGGGTAATAACATGAGTGATTCAGGAGCGAGTCGTGATGGATTCTCTTCCAAAGCGGGATTCATCATGGCCTGTATCGGTTCCGCCGTCGGCATGGGAAATATCTGGAGATTCCCTATTATGGTCTCCATCTGGGGCGGAATGACTTTTTTGATTCCCTATTTTATCTGTGTTGTCCTGGTCAGTCAGACCGGTGTCATCGGAGAGATGGCCCTGGGACGCAGCGCCGCTGCCGGTCCTATGGGGGCTTTCGGGATGGCGACACAGAAGAAATTCGGCAAGCGGGCGATCGGGGAGATGATTGGCCTGATTCCCGTACTGGGGTCCCTGGCTCTGGCCATCGGCTATTCCTGTGTCGTCGGCTGGATCATCAAGTACTTCTTCCTGTCCTACAGCGGACACCTGTCGTCCCTGGGCCAGGATATGGATCAGATTGGCGGTCTTTTCGGCAAAACCGCTGTTGCCATGGGTAACAACATGTGGCTTGTCCTCGCCCTGATTCTGAACTTCGCCATCATGGCGTTAGGAGTTGCAGGCGGCATTGAGAAGGCCAATAAGTTCATGATGCCGGCCCTCTTCTTTATGTTTGTGGGACTCGCCGTCTATATCGCAACCCTGCCGGGAGCAATCTCCGGCTATCATTACATCTTCACGATTGATCCGAAGAGGCTGGCGGATCCTCTCCTCTGGATCTTCGCCTTCGGCCAGGCCTTCTTCTCCCTGTCTGTGGCGGGAAACGGAACCGTCATCTACGGATCCTACCTGTCCAAGGAGGAGGATGTGGTCTCTTCCGGACGGATCGTCGCCGCCTTCGATACTCTGGCTGCCCTTTTGGCTGCCTGTGTCATTATTCCCTCCATGGCAGCAGGCGGGGCAGACCTGTCCAAGGGCGGACCCGGTCTCATGTTCATCTGGCTGATCAATGTATTCAACGGGATGCCCGGCGGAAGAATCATCTGCATGGTCTTCTTCACCTGTGTCCTCTTCGCGGGAATCAGCTCGCTGATCAACCTCTATGAGGCCCCGGTCGCAACTCTGCAGGAGAAGCTCCACTGCAAGAGACTCCCCGCGGTATTGATCATCGGCGTCACAGGAGTGGTTGTCGCCATCGCCATTCAGGGAATCGTATCGGACTGGATGGATTTCGTCAGCAACTACATCTGCCCGACCGGAGCCTTCCTGGCGGCCCTCATGTTCTTCTGGTTCTGCGGCAAGGACTTCGTCATGGACCAGGTGACGATGGGATCCAAGCGGGGGATCGGTCCCTGGTTCGTCCCCTTGGGCAAATATGTCTACTGCTTCTTGTGCATTCTCGCTCTGATTGCGGGGATCCGCCTGGGCGGTATCGGCTGATCGAAAGGGGCTGTGAAAAAACTCCCCTAATGAAAAGAGCGTTCTCGTGCACCAAAGGTGC
>NZ_DBHIDN010000040.1:0-5468 GCF_057251025.1 Shuttleworthella sp. | reverse complement strand
GAAATGATACATGTCTTGATTGTGGAGGATGATCCGGCGATTGTAAAATCCCTGGAAGACTTTTTGCGGGGGCAGGAGATGCAGGTGACTTCTGCCGGGGGGCAGGAGGAGGCTCTGCAAAAATTACAGGAGAGGCCGTATGATCTGGTTCTTTTGGATATTACTCTTCCGGATGGCAGCGGCTATTCCGTCTGCAACGCGGTCAAGAGAGACTATCAGACGCCGGTTATTTTTCTGACTGCCTCCGGGGATGAGAACAGCGTGGTGACGGGCTTTGACCTGGGCGCAGAGGATTATATTGCCAAACCCTTCCGTCCCCGGGAGCTGGTCTCCCGCATCCGAAATGTGCTTCGCCATACAAAAAGGCAGTCAAATATCGAACGAGTTCAGGATCTTCGCGTCGATCTTGACAGCGGCCGCGTCTTCAAGGGAGAGCAGGAGCTTAGCTTGTCGGCCATGGAATACCGGCTTCTGGGTATTTTTCTGGAGAATCGGGGCAGGATTCTCTCGCGCAGTCAGCTCTTAGAGGCGGCCTGGGATTTTGCCGGCGATTATGTCAATGACAATACGCTTTCGGTCTATATCAAACGGCTGCGGGAGAAGATTGAAAGTGATCCGCAGAACCCGACCATGATCAGAACGGTGCGGGGACTGGGATATCGCATGGATGGCTCCACGGAATCGGCTGGGGGGAAATGATGAGAGAAGTAAGAGAGTTCCCGTTTGCCCTTCGGGGGAGACACAATCGAAAATCTTTCTGCCTGATGCTGCTGACATCCGCCATCAGCCTGCTTATCATCTGTCTGGTCAGCAGAAGTTTCTTCCCTGGACTTTTGGCGCTTTTGGGAGACCTTGTCCTGATCTTTGTCTGGTATCACCATGTACGGGCTATCGATAAGGAACTGGCCGGCCTGAGTGATCTGGTTGACCGAACTCTGCGGGGAGAATCGAGTCTGTCTATTGATAGTTCTGAGGAGGGAGCCTTTGCGATTTTGACAGGAGAACTGGAGAAGATGGCGGTGCAGCTTCGAACCGAGGCAGATCAGAAAAAGATCGAGAAGCAGAAGATGAGCCGGGCTCTGGCGGATATCGCCCATCAGTTGAGGACGCCGCTGACCGCCCTGAATCTGAATATGGATCTTTTGATGAGAGGAAATCGGAAGATGAATATGGATCTCATGCAGGATCAGAATGAAAGCGCTATGGAATCCAGCAGTCGTCAAATGCATGAGATGAGACGCTGCCTCCTGCGCATGGAATATCTGGTGGAGGCCATGCTCAAGTTGGCAAAATTGGACTCGGGGACAGTGCAGTTCAAGAGAGAGCCTGTTATGCTGAGGGAAATGCTTACAAGGGCAGCAGAGCCCCTTCGCATTCCCATGGAACTCAAGGAACAGAAACTGGTCATTGCGGGTGACGGCAGTTTTATCGGGGATATAGATTGGAGTATCGAGGCGGTCGGCAATATTTTAAAGAATTGTATGGAGCACACGCCGGAGGGAAAAGAGATCCGCGTGTCCATTGAGGATTCTCCCATTGCGGCCAGGATCGTCATTCAGGATCAGGGAGAGGGCTTCTCCTTAGAGGATCAGGCGCGGATTTTCGACCGCTTTTATCGGGGAAAGAATGCCTCGTCTCAGAGCGTCGGTATCGGACTGGCCTTGGCCAGGGAGATTATTCTCGCCCAGAACGGCACTGTTAAGGCTGAAAATATTCCGAAGGGAAAAGGCGGCGGCGCGATGTTTACGATCCGGTTTTATAAGCAGGTTATTTGATAAGTCAGGCTCTTTCACAAGGCAGAGCCCTTGCGCGTAAGCCCTGAGAAGAAGGGATCGGTCAGGACCTTATTGTGCTTTCACAAGTCAGGATCCTGATATGTCAGTCTTCTGCGGTGGAATGATTTCTAACAGTTGCCTGCGAACTGCGGGGAAATGACAGGTCAGTGACAGAATTCGTTGGTTTTCTGTCACTGACCTGTCATTTTGCGTTTCTATACTGAATACAGAAAGCATGATACAGAGATTCAGAGCGATTGCAATCGCAGGAAAGGAGAAATATATGGAGATTCTTCGCGTTGAAAATCTTTCCAAGATCTATGGAAAAGGAAATCAACAGGTGAAGGCCTTGGATGGAGTGTCCTTCTCTGTTGCCAAGGGACAGTTTGTCAGTATTATTGGCCCTTCCGGATCCGGGAAATCGACCCTTTTGCACATCCTCGGCGGTGTGGATCGACCGACCGAGGGAAAGGTTTTTCTCAACGGACAGGATGTCTATGCCAGAAATGACGAGCAGCTGGCTATTTTCCGGCGCAGACAGGTAGGCCTGATCTACCAGTTTTATAATCTGATCCCGGAATTAGATGTGGAGGAAAATATCAGTCTCCCCCTTCTGATGGACGGACGTAAGCCGGATCCCAAGGCCCTGGAAGAAATGATCCACAATCTTGGTCTGGAAGAAAGACGCCATAACCTGCCAAATCAGCTGTCCGGAGGTCAGGAACAGCGCGTATCCATCGGAAGAGCCCTGCTTACCTCGCCCGCCCTCGTCCTGGCCGATGAACCCACCGGAAATCTGGACTCTACCAGGAGCCAGGAGATTGTTACCCTCTTAAGGGAATCGAATCGTCGTTTTCAGCAGACCTTAATTGTCATTACCCATGATGAGAATATTGCCCTGCAGGCGGACCGTATGCTCTCGATTGAAGATGGCCGTATTGTAAGGGATGAGATATTAAGGAGGTAGGACATGCGAATCTTTCGTCAACTGGTCTGGAAATTTCTGCGGGCGAATCGAATGCGAACGGCAGCTACAATTGTCGGTATCGCTCTTTCCATGTCCCTGCTTACGGCAGTGATTGAGGGAGCCGTCAGCGGGGTTCGCTATCTGCGCGAGGTGGAGATAGAGAAAAACGGAAGTTATGACCTCATTCGGTCAGATCTGAATGCCCAGGAGGCAGAGCGTCTGAGTCAATTGGAGGGAGTGAAGCAGTACAGCCGCATCACAGAGGTTGGCTGGGCCAATATTCATTCGACCAATGAGAAGAAGCCTTACCTGCACATACAGTCAGCAGAAGACAACTTGAAGGATCTGATCGCCCTGCACCTGACAGAGGGAAGGATGCCGGATAAGGCCGACCAGATCCTGCTGCCGGAGCACCTGGAGAAGCAGGGAGGCGTCAAATATCAGCTGGGGGATGCTCTGACCCTGCAGGTCGGGACAAGAAGCGTGAGTGGGCAGAGACCCATGGCCAATGCAGCGCTTGGTCACAGGGAAGAGGGGGAGGATGCAAATGAAGCAGAGGAAAAGCTGGTTGATCTTCATGAGCAGACCTACCAGGTGGTAGGCTTTTACAAGAGACCCTCTGCAGATCTGGAAACCTATTCCTGTCCGGGCTATACGGCCCTGACCTGTAGAGCTGCCGGAGACGGAAGATATACGGTAGCTCTTACCATCCGTCAGCCGGAGAAGATTCATACCTGGATGAATGAGCATCCGGATCTGTTAAAAAAGGCGAAAATACACAAGGATCTTCTTCAATTCTATGGGGTGATCAGCAAAGAGAGCTGGCGGATCATGTTCTATGGATTTGTGATTGTTCTTCTTGTAATGGTTGTTTTTGGATCATTTTCACTGATCTATCATGCCTTCTCCATCTCTTTGAGTGAACGCACCCGAAAGTACGGTATGCTTCGGTCGATCGGAGCAACCAGAAGGCAGATTCGGGCATCGGTTTTCTATGAGGCGGGAATTCTGTCTCTGGTCGGTATCCTGTCCGGAATTGTCATCGGATGCCTCGGAATCGGTCTGACCCTTCATTTTTTGCAGGACCTGATTTCTCGTTTCGTTATGAGTACACCGGTTCGCATTCATATGGTCCTGTCGGGAGCAGGGATTGCCCTGTCTGCTCTCATCTGTCTGCTCACAGTTCTCTTGTCTGCTATACTGCCGGCCCGACGGGCGGCTGCCCTGTCGCCGATAGAGGCGATTCGACAGAGCCGGGATATGGAGCTAAAAGCGAAAGACCTGAAGACCGGAAAAAGGTTTCATCATAATTTCGCAGCTATGATGGCTAAGAAGAATTATCGGCGCAATCGCAGACGGAGCCGGACCTGCGTCCTGGCCCTCTTTTCCAGTGTGGTGATCTTCGTATCGGCTTCTGCCTATTCTGCTTATTTAATCAAAGTGACAGATCAGAGAGCAGGAAATGGTCCGGACGTATTTTATTTCTACTCTGTGGATCACATGACGTCGCAGACGGCAGATCTCTGGAAGCAGTACCGGGAAATTGAGGGAGTTACCGGATTTGCGGCTAATCTGAGCCCGCAGAATATCAACAGCTTCAGTGCGGATCGGGCCAATTTCAGTGAGGATTATCAGAAGAAGTTGGCGAAGGAGCAGGAGCCGCAGGCAAATGGACAGCAGAAACAGGTAAATGGGCAGAAAGAGCAATATGAATTTGATGGCCAGTTGAACTTCATAGATGACAAGTCTTTTTCCCAATTGCTCAAGGAAAACGGCTTGTCCCAAGAGGAGTATATGAATACTTCCGCTCCCAGGGGTTTGCTCGTAAACCGCTTCTATTTCAAGGATGTTAAGGGAGAGGAGATGCCGCCATTGATGAAAAAAGAGGCATTCCCACTTCAGATCTCAGGGAAACGCATGCTTAATCTGCAAGGAGAGGACGCACGCTTTGATATCCTGCCTTTGACCATCGGGGCGGAAATTACAAAATATCCCTGGTTTGAAAGTGATATCAACGGAATATATTATCCGGTATCCGCTATGGAGGCTGTTCTCGGAAGAAACAGCAGTGAAAATGGAAGTGGGGGCGTTACTCTGGCCTTTCAGACAAGAGATCACAGCAAGACCGTAGAAGAACTGGAGAAGATGGAGGGGAAGCTGCTTGGCTATCGCGGCTCTGTTTATGACCGTCTTGCGAATGCGCAGACCACGCAGGCGACGATTCTGGTCATCAAGGTATTCGCCTACGGGTTCATCATCCTGATTTCCCTGATCGCCATCACCAATGTCTTCAACATCATGTCGACGGGGATTATCCTGCGGCAGCGGGAGCTTGCCATGCTTCGCTCGGTTGGCATGTCCCGCAGACAACTGGTTCGGATGCTTTCCTATGAATGTATCGGTTACGGGGCACGGGCGCTGGGGCTGGGACTGCCCTGTTCCGTCGGCATTTCCTATCTGCTCTATCGGCTGATTGTGCAGAATGAGTCCCTGCGTCAGATATCCTTCTTTCTGCCCTGGCAGGCAATGCTGATCGCTGTCGCAGTCGTTTTTGCCGTGGTCTTGATTACCATGCGATATGCGGAGCGCAAGGTGTCAAAAGTGAATCTGATCGACGCGCTGAAGGAAGAGGTGGTCTGAGAGGAGATTTGCTCCGGAAGAAATTACAAGTAGGACTCTATGTCACATGTCGGAGCGGGATCCCCGGGGAGCCCGCTCCATTACTG
>NZ_DBHIDN010000039.1:0-6725 GCF_057251025.1 Shuttleworthella sp. | reverse complement strand
TCTATTTACAAGGCTTTGAAGGGGTTTTCATCAACACGTTTTGTCCTATAACTCTAAAACTGCCGTCTCCTGCACACAAGGGGAGTGCAGGAGACGGCGGTCAGTCCATATATTTACCTAATATTATTATGAAGAAATGCGCAAATAAAAAAAGCTTCTAATCGGACTCGAACCGATGACCCCTTCATTACGAGTGAAGTGCACTACCAACTGTGCTATAGAAGCGTATGAGGTGATTATATGAGAGTGAGCTGTATTTTGCAAGAAAATCATAGAGAAAACCTGTTATAATGGCAGACATGAATAAGGTGAATTATCAGAAAGTATTGGACCAGACGCTTGCCGGGATCCGGGAGGAGGGGAAAGTGCCCAGGCTCCTCCTCCACTCCTGCTGCGCTCCCTGCTCCTCTTATGTCTTGGAGTACCTCTCCCGCTACTTCGAGATCACAGACTATTTCTATAATCCCAATATCTATCCGGCAGAGGAACATGAGACCCGGAGCCGGGAATTGGAGCGCTTCATCGGGCAAATGCCGGCGGAACGGCCGATTTCCTTCATTGAGGGAGACTACGAGGACAGGAAGTTCTATGAGGCGGTCCGGGGCCTGGAGGAGGAGCCGGAGCGGGGAGCCCGCTGTGAGGTCTGCTTTCGCCTCCGCCTGGAGGAGGCCGCCAGGAAGGCCGGGCAACTGGGGATGGATTACTTCACCACGACTCTCTCCATCTCCCCCATGAAGGATGAACAGCTCTTAAATGCCATCGGGGTCGAGATGGGAGAGAAGTACGGGGTCCCTTACCTGTACTCGGATTTTAAGAAGAGGGGAGGCTACCTTCGGTCCACGCAGCTGTCCGGGGAGTACGGGCTCTATCGGCAGGACTACTGCGGCTGTATCTTCTCCAGGAGACAGAGGGAACAGTCCGACAGAGGAGCTTCCCGCCGGCAGGAGAGCAGATCCAATTAAGGCGAAGAAGATCAGATTGCAACAGATCATATCAGATTATATTAGATAGGAGATATCATGGCACAATTATGGGGCGGCCGCTTTACAAAGGAGACAGACCGGCTGGTATACGCATTCAATGCCTCGATCGGATTCGACCGGAAATTCCTGGAAGAAGACCTGGAGGGATCCAGGGCGCATGTGAAGATGCTTGCCAGGCAGGGCGTATTGACGGAGGCAGAGCAGGAGCAGATTCTGGAGGGCCTGGACGGAATCGAGCGGGATGTCGCGTCCGGTGCGCTTCTGATTACAGACCGCTATGAGGATATACACTCCTTTGTCGAGGCCAACCTGATCGACCGGATCGGTGACGCGGGCAAGAAACTCCACACCGGGAGAAGCCGAAATGACCAGGTCGCCCTTGATATGCGCCTCTTTACCCGGCGGAACGTCTGCGAGCTCGATGCAGAGCTATATGAACTCCTGGAGACCCTCCTTGAGATCATGGAGGAGAATACCGGGACCATCATGCCCGGTTTCACCCATCTGCAGAAGGCCCAGCCCATCAGCCTGGCCCACCACATGGGAGCCTATTTCGAGATGTTCAAGAGAGACCGCCTCCGTCTTCTGGATATCTACCGGCGGATGAATTACTGCCCTCTGGGGAGTGGCGCGCTGGCCGGAACCACCTACCCTCTGGACCGGGAGTACACGGCAGAAGAACTGGGCTTCTCCGGGCCTACGGAGAACTCCATGGATGGGGTGTCGGACCGCGACTATCTGATTGAATTCCTGTCCGCGATGTCTACGGTCATGATGCACCTGTCCCGCTTTTCTGAGGAAGTGATCCTCTGGAATTCCAATGAGTACCGCTTTGTCGAGATTGACGACGCCTACTCGACCGGCTCATCCATCATGCCGCAGAAGAAAAATCCGGATATCGCGGAGCTGGTGCGGGGCAAGACCGGCAGGGTCTACGGGGCCCTCGTGCAGATCCTGACCACCATGAAGGGGCTCCCTCTGGCCTATAACAAGGACATGCAGGAGGACAAGGAGATGGCCTTTGATGCAATGGATACGACCAAGGGCTGTGTCCGCCTCTTCGCCGGCATGCTTAGGACCATGCGCTTTCATAAGGAAGTGATGGTCGACTCGGCTAGGCACGGCTTTACCAATGCGACGGATGCGGCTGACTACTTAGTCCGCAAGGGTGTCCCCTTCCGGGATGCCCATGGGATCATCGGCCAAGTGGTTCTATACTGTCTGGACCGGGGAATCGCCATTGATGACATGAAGCCGGAGGAACTCCGCCGCTTCTCTCCGGCCTTCGGAGAGGATCTCTATGAGGCGATTTCCATGCAGACCTGTGTCGCAAACCGACTGACCATCGGAGCCCCCGGGCCCGGAGCCATGGAAAGAGAAATCAATCGCTCCAGGACCTATCTGGAGGAGAATCCGGTTATGACTACCGGAGCCCTCCGGTCCTGATGGCGGAAAAATCGCCAAGAAGTTCTGACGCAGGACCTGTATATTCGTCAAATCGTCGGAAATGGGGATCTGCCTTGCAATTGCGGGCTCCCTCTTCTATGATGGGAGACGTGAAAATACAAGTGTCCGTCTGCTAGAGACAAGGAGCGAATATGAATCAGAAGTTGAGAGTTGGTATCTTAGGCGCGACCGGGATGGTGGGACAGAGGTTTATATCCCTATTGGAAAATCATCCCTGGTTCCAGGTGGTTCTGGTGGCGGCCTCTCCCAGATCTGCCGGCAAGACCTATGAGCAGGCTGTGGAGGGCCGCTGGAAGATGGATACCCCCATCCCGGCGGACGTCGCCGGTCTGATCCTGAAGAATGTCAATGAGGTTGAGGCCGTCTCCGCGGAGGTGGACTTCGTCTTCTCTGCGGTTGACATGTCAAAGGACCAGATCAAGGCCATTGAAGAGGCCTATGCGAAGACAGAGACGCCGGTTGTCTCCAATAACTCCGCCCACCGCTGGACCCCGGATGTTCCCATGGTAGTCCCCGAGATCAATCCGGACCACTTTGCCGTGATCAAGTATCAGAGAGAACGGCTTGGCACAAAGCGCGGTTTCATCGCCGTAAAGCCCAATTGCTCCATCCAGTCTTATGCGCCCGTCCTGTCCGCCTGGAAGGCGTTCGAGCCGACGGAAGCCGTTGTGTCCACCTACCAGGCTATCTCAGGCGCGGGCAAGAACTTCCGGGATTGGCCCGAGATGGAGGGCAATATCATCCCCTTCATCGCGGGGGAGGAGGAGAAGTCGGAGAAGGAGCCCCTGCGCATCTGGGGGCATGTGGATGACCGGAAGAAGTGCATTGTTCCGTCCGAGGACATGAAGATCACGTCGCAGTGCATTCGAGTCCCCGTCCTCTATGGGCATACGGCGACCGTCTTCGTCAACTTCAGGAAGAATCCATCCAAGGAGGACTTGATTCGGGCCATGGAGTCCTTCCGGGGCCTGCCTCAGGACCTGGACCTTCCCTCGGCTCCCGGCCGGTTCATCCGCTACCTGACCGAGGATGACCGCCCCCAGGTCGCCCTGGACGTTAATTTCGAGAGAGGCTTCGGTGTCTCTGTCGGCCGTCTGCGCGAGGACTCCCTCTTCGACTGGAAGTTCGTGGGCCTGTCCCACAACACCGTCCGCGGAGCGGCCGGCGGCGCCGTTTTGTGCGCAGAGCTTCTGGCCGCCCAGGGCTATATCGAGGCCAAGTAATTCCCGTCACTGATTGCAAGAGAAAAGAGGAGCCATATGTACACATGGGATGATATTCACAGGGAAGATCCGCAGCTTGCGGATGCCATTCGGGCTGAGTACGACAGGCAGGCCGACCACATCGAGCTGATCGCCTCTGAGAACTGGGTATCTCCCGCAGTCATGTCGGCTATGGGATCGGTTCTGACCAATAAGTACGCCGAGGGCTATCCGGGTCACCGCTACTATGGCGGCTGCCAGAATGTCGACCGGGTGGAAGAGCTGGCCATCGATCGGGCCCGGGAACTCTTCGGGGCGGAATATGTCAATGTCCAGCCCCACTCCGGCGCCCAGGCCAATATGGCAGTCCAGATGGCAGTCTTAAAGCCCGGAGATACTCTGATGGGAATGGCTTTGGACCAGGGAGGCCACCTGACCCACGGGTCTGCTGTGAACTTCTCCGGTCTCTACTTCAACATTGTGCCTTACGGAGTCAACGAGGATGGACTCATCGACTATGAGGAGGTCCTTCGCATCGCGATGGATTGCAAGCCCAGGATGATCATTGCCGGCGCCTCCGCCTATGCCAGAGCCATCGATTTCAAGAAATTCCGGGAGATTGCGGACCGGGTGGGGGCCATCCTCATGGTAGACATGGCTCATATCGCGGGCCTTGTGGCGGCGGGACTGCACCAGAACCCGGTTCCCTATGCTCATGTCGTGACCACGACGACGCACAAGACCCTGCGGGGGCCCAGGGGCGGCCTTATTCTTTCCTCAGAGGCGTTCGCCGAGGAATATAAGCTCAACCGCTATGTCTTCCCCGGTGTTCAGGGAGGCCCCCTGATGCATGTGATTGCCGCCAAGGCGGTCTGCTTCAAGGAAGCGCTCGACTCCTCTTTCAAGGACTATATCACTCAGGTCGTGAGGAATGCCGGAGCCCTGGCCGATGGTCTTATGAGGCGGGGGATTGACATCGTCTCCGGAGGCACAGACAACCATCTGATGCTCCTGGACCTCACTTCTTATCAGGAGACAGGCAAGAATGTCGAGTCCTGGTTGGATCAGGCCCATATCACCGCCAATAAGAACACCATTCCCAATGATCCCAAGTCTCCCTTCGTCACATCCGGCATTCGGCTGGGGACGCCTGCCGCAACCAGCCGCGGCTTTGTGGAAGAGGATTTTGATCAGGTGGCGGAGGCGATCGCTGCTATTGTCAGGGAAAAGGAGGCAGGGATTCCAAAGGCCAGAGCCATTGTAGACAGGTTGACCGAGAAGTATCCTCTGTCGGCTGCCTTCTAAAGCGGTCCGAGGGCCATCGGATTGCATTTTCAGGGGCTGATTACTATAATTGGAAGAAGTAAGCGCCGCCTCTGATGGCGGATCGGCGGCAAGAAAGAGGAGTCATCCATGATTGATATTAAGCTCATAAGAGAGAATCCGGAACTTGTGAAGGAGAACATCAGGAAGAAGTTCCAGGAGCATAAGCTGGCCCTGGTTGATGAGGTCATCGAGCTGGACGAGAGAGTTCGGGCTCTGAAGGGTGAGGGCGATGCGCTTCGAGCCAAGAAGAACGAGCTCTCCCGGCAGATCGGATCTCTGATGAAGGAGGGCAGGCGCGAGGAGGCCGATGCCGTCAAGGCCCAGGTGACTGCCAATTCTGACCGGCTTAAGGCGATCGAGGAGGAGGAGCGAGAGGTCTCTGACAAGCTGACCAAGGATATGATGGTCATCCCCAATATCATAGACGACTCCGTTCCCATCGGCAGGGATGATTCCTGCAATGTGGAGATTGAGAAATTCGGAGAGCCCCTGGTCCCCGACTATCCCATTCCCTACCACACGGATATCATGGAGGCCTTCGACGGCATTGATATGGACGCGGCCGGCAGAGTCGCCGGCAACGGCTTCTACTATCTGATGGGAGATATCGCCAGACTGCACTCCGCCTGCCTGGCCTATGCCCGCGACTTCATGATCAATAAGGGGTTCACCTATGTCATCCCTCCCTATATGATCCACGGCAATGTCGTGTCCGGCGTCATGTCCTTCGATGAGATGGATTCCATGATGTACAAGATCGAGGGTGAGGACCTCTATCTGATCGGCACTTCCGAGCACTCGATGATCGGCAAGTTCATTGACAGCTTAAATGACGAGGAGAATCTTCCCTACACCTACACCTCTTATTCTCCCTGCTTCCGCAAGGAGAAGGGGGCTCACGGAATTGAGGAGAGGGGGGTCTACCGGATCCACCAGTTTGAGAAGCAGGAGATGATCGTAGTCTGCAGGCCCCAGGAGGCCTGGGACTGGTACGAGAAGCTCTGGTCCAACACGGTCGAGCTCTTCCGGTCGATGGACATCCCGGTCCGCACCCTGGAGTGTTGCTCCGGCGATCTGGCGGATCTCAAGGTCAAGTCCTGCGACGTTGAGGCCTGGTCTCCCCGCCAGAAGAAGTATTTTGAGGTCGGCTCCTGCTCCAACCTGGGCGATGCCCAGGCCAGACGGCTGAAGATCCGGGTCAAGGACAAGGACGGCAACAAGTACTTCGCGACTACCTTGAACAACACCTGTGTGGCACCTCCCCGTATGTTGATTGCCTTCCTGGAGAACAACCTGCAGGCGGACGGCTCTGTCAAGATCCCGGAGGTTCTGAGACCCTATATGGGAGGCGCAAAGGAGCTTCTGCCCAAGCATCCCATGAAGGAGAGCTGATCGGACTGACTCGGATTCCAGAGAGGAGATTTTCATGAAATTAGAATTATTCGGCTTTGAGACCTGCCCCTTCTGCAAGCTTGTCCGCGCGGAGATTGCGGCCCAGGGGAGAGACGATGTGATTGAGTATGATATCTATAAGGATGATGCGGCCTACAATCGGTTGGTCACAGTGGGCGGCAAGGAGCAGTGCCCCTGCCTCTTTGTTGATGACAAGCCCCTCTATGAGAGCTCCGAGATCATCAAGTTCCTAAAGGACCATCCTAAGGCATAAGGCCGGAAGCCGTTTTGTATCTGCGGGGGGGCTGTGAAAAAACAACCTCATCTTAGTTGGGTTAGCACCCAGTGGCATTTA
>NZ_DBHIDN010000038.1:0-8072 GCF_057251025.1 Shuttleworthella sp. | reverse complement strand
ATCTATAATGATTTGTATATTGCTTTTTCTTTAAAATAGCATCTATTTGTTTTTTGTAAAGTAATATAAAAAATATTTTTTGCAAACTACGAACTACGATTTATGAAACATACTCTTTCGCTTTTATCTAGATATGCTGGTTTTCCTCTTTATACAGAAATCAAATATGGAATACTCGTTACGCGAGCATTCCATATTTATAAAATAAAAAGAGGGATATCCTGCCATCTCTGACCGGCATATCCCTCTTTGTCATTTATAATTCCTTTGTCTGTCCGACCTCCCAAAGAAAAGGCCGTCCTTAACTTTTCTTCCACATCATTCCTGTGGCATATAAGCTATGCACATCCTTCCCTTACAGATGCAGAACCCGGTCTGCAATCTCTGCCGTTCTGCCCTGATTCCAGAACTGGGTTCCGATGTAGCCGCAGGTCCTTCTGGCCACATGCATAAGAGCCTGATTGGTATTGCCGCAGTTGGGACATTTCCAGATCAGCTTGCCGGTCTCGTCCTTGACAATCTGAATCTCCCCGTCGAAACCGCAGGCCTCGCACATGTCACTCTTGGTGTTGAGCTCTGCATAGATGATGGTATTGTAGATGTGCCTCATGACAGCCAGGACCGCAGGGATATTGGACTGCATATCGGGGACCTCAACATAGCTGATGGCGCCGCCCGGAGAGAGAACCTGGAAGACCGCCTCCTTGGATAGCTTGTCAAAGGCATTGATCTCCTCCCCCACATGGATGTGATAAGAATTGGTGATGTAATTCTTGTCCGTGACATGGGGAATCTTCCCGAAGCGCTTCTGCAGATTCCTGGCGAACTTATAGGTCGTGGACTCCAGAGGCGTGCCATAGACTGAGTAGTCAATATTCTCTCTGGCTTTCCACTCATTGCACTTGTCGTTTAAGAGCTGCATGACAGCCAGGCCGAACTCCCTGCCGGAATCCGAGGTGTGGGACACATGCCTCATGTAGTAGACGCACTCGGCCAGACCGGCATAGCCCAGGGAAATGGTGGAATAGCCGTCATAGAGAAGCTTGTCTATGGTCTCACCCGGCTCCAGGCGGGCCAGGGCCCCATCCTGCCAGAGAATCGGTGCCACATCCGAGGGCGTACCCAGAAGACGCTCGTGGCGGATCCGCATGGCCCTGTGGCAGAGATCCAGGCGGTCCTCCATGATCTTCCAGAAGAGGTCCTCATCTCCCCCGGAGGAGCAAGCAGCATCGACCAGGTTGATCGTGACAACGCCCTGGTTGAAACGGCCATAGTACTTGTGCTTCTTGGCGTCATAGTTTCCGGCCTTGCCGATATTGCCGACGCCCGCATCGGTGAAGCGGTCCGGCGTCAGGAAGCTCCTGCAGCCCATGCAGGGATAGACATCCCCCTTATACTCAAGCATCTTCTTCTCTGAGATATAGTCGGGGACCATCCGCTTGGCGGTACACTCCGCCGCCAGCCTGGTCACATAGAAGTACTTGCTCCCCTCTTCCACATTGTCGTCCTGAAGGACGTAGATGAGCTTGGGGAATGCCGGTGTGATATAGTTGCCCCTGCGGTCTTTGATTCCCTGGATTCTCTGGCGGAGCATCACCTCGATGATCATGGCCAGGTCATCGCGCCGGCGGCCCTCCGGAACCTCATGCAGGTACATGAAGACCGTGACGAAGGGGGCCTGTCCATTGGTCGACTGGAGGGTGATCAGCTGATACTGGATGGTCTGGCAGCCGGACTCAACCTCCTTGCGCACTTCCTTCTCCACCAGTTCATCGAACTTGCCGTCAGAGATCGCAACACCGGCCTCGGCCAGCTCTTCACGCAGGCGGTTTCTGATCTTATTGCGGCTGACATCAACGAAGGGGGCAAGGTGAGACATGGTGATGGTCTGCCCGCCGTACTGGCTGGACGCCACCTGGGCCACGATCTGCGAGGCAACCGTGCAGGCAGTCGCGAAACTGTGCGGGGTATCAATGTGGGTGCCGGAGATGCAGGTTCCGTTCTGCAGCATGTCGTCTAAGTTCACCAGGCAGCAGTTATGCATATGCTGGGCGAAATAGTCGGCATCATGAAAGTGGATCAGACCGTCCTTATGAGCCGCCACGATATCCTCCGGGAGCAAATAGCGGTTGGTATAATAGCGAGACCACTCACCGGCCATGTAATCGCGCTGCACGGATAAGACCGTGGGGTTCTTGTTGGAATTCTCCTGCTTGACTTCCTCGTTCTCCCGCTCCACAACGCCGGCGATCTTCTGATCAATGGCACTCATCTTGCGCATCTCGTTGTGCTTATAGCGATAGGTAATATAAAGGCGGGCCACCTTGTGCTTGCCGGACCCCATCAGGGCATCCTCTACCTTGTCCTGGATCTCCTCGACAGACAGGTCCCGGCCCGTATTCTCGGCATCCTTCATGATGCCGTAAGCCATCCCCGCGATCTCTCCCTCGGTCAGGCGCTCAGAGACAATGCCCTCCTCGTTGTTGGCCTTCTGAATCGCCTTGATGATCTTATCCAGGTCAAAGGGCACCCGCTCCCCGGACCGCTTCATCACATAGACAATGTGACTGCTCTCATCCATGTTGACATCCAATCTCTCGTCGTACATCTTCTTCCTCCCCATTTCACGGATATATGCGGATCCAAAACTGTGTTAATATCACAATCAATTTGTCGTACGATGACCATTATAGGGTCTTCTGATCTGACTGTCTATATACAAGAGTTACAAAAAAGCACTAGATATTGTGTGCCTTTTTACATATAACACACCATATGCTGATTTTGCCCCCGTTCAGCGAATGGCCAAACGGGGGCAATATTGTACGTTATTTTAATACAATTTTCTCAAGTCAAGGGTCGGAGACCGGAAAATGCGGCCGATGGGACTTGAACCCATACACCGTGAAGATACAAGAACCTAAATCTTGCGCGTCTGCCAATTCCGCCACGGCCGCCTGAAAAGAGACTTCCTCAGAAGTCTCTTACCTATATTAGGTGATTTCCCCTCACAATTCAAATCCCTCGGAAGACAAAATCAAATTCCAGTTTCTTGCTGTTGTCAATACAGTACTCCGGGTGGACCAGGGCGCCCCAGCTGTCATCCCCGCCCACGCCCATCTGGGCCTTGGCGATCCGAATCCAGGTCTTGTCGACTCTGGGAAGTTCATAGGCGTGCTGGGCGCAGTCGATCATATCCGGCGAATAGGGGAGCGCAGAGAAGTTGAAGGCCGTATTTGTCATGGCGAATCGAACGCCATGCCCCTCTGCGTTCCTGCACTCGGCCCAGCGGACATCAATCTTGTTGCCGCACTCGGAGGGACGCAGGTAGCTGGCCATATTGTCCGCCACCCGATTGGAGAAGACATCCAGCTTCCCGTGCGGGCGGTCGATATAGGTCTCCTGCGGGCCTCTTCCGTACCAGCGCAGCTGATCATAATCGGCGTCCATGGTGAAGAGGAGGCCGAACTCCGGCAGCTGCCCGACCTCGGCTGTCTCCTCCATCTCCAGATGGCAGGCGACGCTCCCGTCGGCGAATACCTGATAGGTCAGGAAGCAGTCCTTCGCCGGCGTCGTAGGCAGATGATAGGTGTAAGTCACCCTGACCGAGTCCTCCAATTCCTCAACGCGATAGTAGTCCGCCGTCCTCCCGTGTTCCTTCATCATAGACGCATAGCTGCTGGCGATCTTCCACTGACCGGACCGGAAGGGCTGCATATTGCCCAGATCGTTCTCCGTCATGGGACGCCAGAAATTGGGCCGGGGCATATCACAAAAGAGCATGTTCCCCTGATAGCAATAGGAAATCATTCCTCCGAATCGACCGGAGAAGAGGACGGAGAAATCATCCCCGTAGACCCCGGTATTCATCCAGCCACGGACGACACGAAGCCCCTGCCCGGTCCGCAGGCCTCTTCCTCTCCATGTCCCGTAGACGCCCTCTCCGTAAGCCATCTCATATCCGGCCCTGGCCCAGTCCCGGTCCTCTTTCAATCGAAAACTGATCTCCTCGACATACTCTCCCTCCTCCTGCGGAATGGGGATGGGAAGGTCGATGGTCATCCGGGACAGGGGAGCCAGGGACAGGAAAAGGGGCATCTGCCGGATCATCTCTCCCTCCCTCCTTAAAGTTGCGATGATCTCATAGGAAGACAAGTCCGTAAAGCGGTTGTCGTTGTAGATCTTCACCTGTCCGCCGCAGAATTCCAGCTTGACATTGCGGTAGTTGTATCTGACCTCCTGCATCTTGGGCGAGATCTCATGTCCCGCGCCCCCGTAGACAATCCCGTTACCGCAGAAGGAGTAGTCGCAGGGCCGATCCCCGAAGTCTCCCCCATACGCCTCATAGGTCTCTCCGAACCGATTCCTCGTCGTGATGGACTGGTCCGCGAAGTCCCAGATGAAGCCACCCTGATAGCGCATCTCCGTATCCGCCAGGTCTGTATACTTATGCATGGCTCCACAGGAATTTCCCATGGCATGGGCGTATTCACAGCTGATATAGGGCTTATTCGTCTCCTTAAGGGTCTCCCTGATCCGGTCTACAGGCCAATACATAGTGGAGTAGATGTCCGTTGTCTCCGGATAGCGGCTGTCATGGACAACCCCCTCATAGTGCACCAGACGGGTGTGGTCCCAGCGCCGGAAGTGCCGGCTCATCTCATAGATGACAGATCCTCCGAGAGATTCGTTGCCGCAGGACCAGATCAGAATGCAGGCATGGTTCTTATCTCTCTCATACATGGATCTGGCCCGATCGATCATCATGGCATAGGCCTCGGGCCGGTCCCCCGGAATAGCCGCAGACAGGTCATTGGCTCCGATCATGATCGATTCCCAGAAGCCATGAGTCTCCAGGTTGGTCTCATCGATTACGTAGAGGCCGAGCCGGTCACAATAGCGGTAGAAGGCGGATTGATTGGGATAATGGCTGGTCCGCACCGCATTGATATTGTTGCGCTTCATGATCAGAAGGTCGTTCAGGATATCCTCCTCGGAGATGGCTCTTCCCTTATCTGAAGTGAATTCATGGCGGTTGACTCCCTTGAAGACAATTCGCTTGCCATTCAGACACATGATCCCGTCCACACACTCAAAACGGCGGAAGCCAACCGACTCCTCCACCAGCTCAAGTACCTGTCCTGCCGAATCCAGGAGCCGAATCCGAAGCCGGTAGAGATGAGGGTCCTCCGCGGACCAGAGCATGGGGTTCTGCAGGGTCAGCTGCACTCCGCAGATTAGCTCATCCGGGTCGATTTCCCCTGTCACTTCTGACTTCCCATCCGTCAGCAGGAGTTCCACCCGTCCCCCGGGACAGGATCCCTGCAGCTTCAGATCCACAGACAGACCGGCCTCGGAGAAATCCTCCGCGAGCCTGTCCGTCAGCTTAAGGTCTCTGACATGAAGCCGGGGAACCGTGTAGAGAAAGACCTCTCGGAAGATACCGGAAAAGCGGAAGAAATCCTGGTCCTCATACCAGGATCCGGCCGAGAAGCGAAAGACCATAGCCGCCAGCTTATTCTCCCCCGCCCCAAGATATGGCGTCAGGTCGAACTCGGAGGGCGTAAAGGAATCCTCCGAATAGCCCACATAAGAGCCGTTGCACCAGAGGGCGATTGCAGACTCCACCCCCTGGAAGCTGATGTAGACCGGATGAGATTCATCCGGGGACCAGGCCTCAGGCAGGCGGAAGTAGCTGACATAGGAGGCCACCGGATTATCGATCCGGGGGATCTCTCCCGGCAGGATCTCCTCCTTGCCGTCCCAGGGATACTGGGTATTACAGTACTGGGGAAGGCCGTATCCCTCCATCTGGATATGGGCAGGCACGGGGATGGTCTTCCAGGCGTGACAGTCCACATCCTGCCGGAAGAAGTCCTTGTCCGCCGCCTCCCAATTGGGGGCCCAGGTAAAATACCAGTCCCCGTTCAGAGAATGGCGAAATGAGGAATTCCCTTTCTCCAGCTCCTCCAAAGACCTGTAGAACCGATGATCTGAGTGGGCCTCCAGACGATTCTGCCGGAAGATTCTCGGATCCGCCACGATATCATACTCAAACTTCTGCATAAGTCACCTCTATCTTCTAGCTGCCTCTTGAGAAGCTCCCTGTTAAATTTCACGCATCTGTCTTCGTTCCTGAAGAACCGCATCCCGCAAATGCAGTCGCTGTCATCGTTCCCATCAGTAAAAGCGACAGTAACTTACGTCTCATAGAAACCCCTTTCTCTGTGAAATTCGCACAAAATCTACCGGTGAATTTCAGATCGTTTTGACATATTTGTATGGTATTCCATCGAAAGGGGAATTTGTTTTAATTTCTGATGTATTTCTATGCAAATTCGACTATTCAAAATTCCAGCCCTTGAGGGCCTTGACGTTGAAATCCGCAATACGCCCTCGATGCGTTGATACCTCCTGCTTCCAGCGCAAGGGCTGCATTCCTGTAATCCGCTTGAAATTGCGGTTGAATGTCGAGGGCGTCTGATACCCGACCATTCTTCCGATCTCCTCCATAGAGACATTCTTCTCGTTGATCAGATTGCATGCATTCTTGATGCGGATCTGGTTGAGGTAATCCATTGGGGAAACCCGCATCACTTCCTCAAATGTCCGGCGAAAATGACTCTCGCTGAGTCCGCAGGCCCGGCTGATCTGGCCTGCTCTCAGGTTCTTACTGTAATGGCTTTCCATATACTGAAGGGCCGCCTCAATGGAGCTGTTCATCCGAATTCCCTGCTCATCTCCCCCGCTTTGAATATCAAGACGAAGCATTTCGATGATCAGGGCATAGAAGGCCCCGTGAATGGCCTCCTCATAGAATAGCTTCTTCTGACGAAATTCATCCAGGATCCTCAGGATCAGCCGTCCCGCCTGCGGATGATTCTTCATCGTCCGGATCGTCCCCCGGTGGTTGAGGGCCCGGATATACTCCATCCGCCGTCTGGAGTCCATCCGCAGCTTATCCTTGAGAAAGCCCTCGATGTCCACAAAGAGATACTCCCAGAAGCAGAGGTTGCCCGGCACACTCTTCGTCGTATGGGGCACATGGGCTGGGATCATGGTATACATACCGTCCTCATAGGGAAGGACCCGGTCTTCGATCCGCACCTCGCCCCTCCCCTCGTGGCAGAGGCCTAGCTCAAGGCAGTTGTGGAAATGCTGGGTGTCCCCCGTATCCCAGCCGTACTCCCTTCTCCAGCTATCACCGTAGAGCGGCAGAATATAAGAGCCCGTCGGCATATTGTAATAGCGAAATTCAAGTGCTGTGTGTTTCTTCACCCCCGCCTTCTCCTGTCTTTATCGCGGTAAATCCCGGTCTCATCATTTCAAATTACAGGATAATTATAACTCTCTTGCTCTTCCCGCCCGGCAAAGGCTTTGATAAAAATCATTTTCAGCAAAAACTTTTTGGTGGCTTCCTCTGGAACAGATTCTCCCCTTTTCTAGCACAACAACTTCAGATGCGCTCTCTAATATTTTGTGAAATCGGTGTATTACGATAATATCCAAATGCTTTCCCCTGGTCTGATCAAAATAGGAAAAAAGACGATCCTCAGCTATAATGTCCAAAGCTGCATTTGGTTCGTCCAAAAGGCGAACAGAAGAAGATTTTATAAGCGCTCTTAAAAAAGCCATCTTCTGCCACTGCCCAATCGAAAGCTCTCTTCCATCTTGAAATCGATAACCGAGAGGTTCATCCAAAGCATCTTTAAACTCTACCATTTCCGCAAGTTGTAACAAATTCTCAGAAAGCTCCTCGTCAAAATTTTTTTCACCCAAAAAAAGATTGTCTCTAACAGTTGTTTCATACTTAATATAGTCCTGAAATAGTGCTGACATATGCTGTCGATATTGTTCTATAGAAAGTTGCTTCCGCTCTGCATAAGAATGGCAGATACTACTGGCAAGAAACCACTCAATACTGCCTGCAATACGGATATAACAAGATAACCTGGCCGGAAGAGCCAGGCTTTTTGTATAGACCACAATAAACCTTTTTTTTTCATTTTATTCTTCTTTGAAGACGTTTCCCAAAACTTTTGGGGCAGAAAACAATCGTCAAAAATATAGTT
>NZ_DBHIDN010000037.1:0-9956 GCF_057251025.1 Shuttleworthella sp. | reverse complement strand
GCACCTTTGGTGCACGAGAACGCTCTTTTCATTAGGGAAGTTTTTTCACAGCCCCCGTTATTCTTGTGCAGACGAATTTCGGAGCAAATCCATCTGCGATTGTATTGTCAAGAAATTGCAGGGATGTTAATATAATCTATATGTGATGAAAGGATGTAGCCGCTATGCCAGAGACGTCAGGAATCAAGTTCAGTATTCTGCCTGAATATGAGAAAATCAACCAACCGGATGATGTGGATGATATGGATGATATGAATAATAAGCAGACCGAAGAGACAGAAGCTCAGTCCCTTGAAACGGTGGATGCCGACCGGGACGATGGTGCTACATCCGATCATGCTGCTTCTGATGAGGCTGACGGGGAAGGCCAGTTCAGCAGCGAAGATCTGGCTTTTCTGGCTGAGATTGATTCCTTCCGCCGGAAGGCAACGCAGTTGCAGAATCTGATCCTGACCCGGCAGAACCAGGTCAGGGAACTGGATGCGATTGTTCGAGTCAAGGAAGAGGAGAAGTCCCGCCTGAACCAGCTGATCTCCGAGAAGAAGGAAGAAGCGGACGGCATTGCGGGAGATGTTGAGAGCCAGGTAGACCGGGTCCTGCAGAAACTGTCTGACCACATGGGGGATCTCAATCAGAAAGTCACGGACTCTCTTGAGAAGACAGAGGAAAATCGCATACAGCAGGACGCGTTCATCCGCAGCAAATTGGATCAGATGACGAACGACATAGGAAGTCAGGTCAGTCAGATGACCCGGGGGATGGACGGACAGATGAGCCAGATGCAGTCCTCAGTGACCGGGCGGATCCAGCAGCTGACCCAGGATATGGGGGGTCAGATGGACCGGATGAGCCAGAGCATGGGGAGTCAGATGGACCGGATGAGCCAGAGTATGGGAAGTCAGATGGACCAGATGAGCCAGAACATGGGGAGTCAGATGGACCAGATGACCCAGAGCATGGGGAGTCAGATGGACCAGATGACCCAGAGCATGGGGAATCAGATGGATCAGATGACCCAGAGTATGGGAAGTCAGATGAATCAGATGCAGTCCTCCATGTCCGGAGAGATCCAGCAGCTGACCCAGGATATGGAGACCCAGATGACCCAGCTGACTCAGGATGTGGGAAGCCAGGTGACCATGATGACCCAGAATATGGGAAGTCAGATGGTCGGGATGAGGTCTAAGCTGGATGACACCGTCAAGATGATGTCCAATGAACTGGCGGACGCTATTGCCAGCATGAATGGGGGCTTAGACGGGGTCAAGTCGGATATCGCGACCAAGGTCCACAAGGAGAATGTCCAGTCCTATCGGAATATTCAGGACCTGCTCAAGGCCCTGGATCACCGGGAAGAGGAACTTAAGGAAGCGGATGCGCGGCTTGCTTCTATGAAGAGACGGTTCGCATTTGTCTCAACCTTTGCCGCGGTTGACTTTGTGGGATTGCTTGTAATTCTTTTGAAATTATTCGGCGTCTTCTGATCATTGTAGGGAAAATGCAGCAGTTTCTGCTGCATTTTTTTATCGGAGGAAGCTGTCCTTGCTGGGAATGGAGGCAGGATTGAGCACAAATAACCTGATCTGGGTGATCGGCCATAAGAATCCGGACACGGATTCGATATGCGCGGCGATTGCCTATGCGCATTATAAAAACATGACGGGGCAGGGAACCTATATTCCCAAGAAGGCCGGGGAGATTAACGAGGAGACTCGTTATGTTCTAAAGACCTTCCAGTTCGAGGAGCCGGAGACCGTATTTGATGTCAGCGCCCAGGTGAAAGACCTGGCCCTTAAGTATACGCCCGGTGTTCGAGGCAATTATTCTCTGCGCAGGGCCTGGGAGCAGATGCGCAAGCTGAATGTAGTTACCCTGCCGATTGTAGATGATAAGAATCGAATCGAGGGAGTCATCACCTCGGACGACATCGCAAGGTCCTACATGAACATCTATGACAGCGAGACCATGAGCAGTTCCCGCACTTCCTACAGCAATGTGCTGGAGACCCTGGACGGCAAGCTCTGGTCCGGCAATATGCACGGGGTGTTTCACAAGGGAAAGGTGGTCATCGGGGCCGGCGACCGGGATAACATGCGGCGGGAGATAGCCGCCAATGACATGGTGATCACGGGAAATGCCTGGGAGCACCAGATGATTGCGATCAACGAGAATCCCTCCTGCATGATCATCTGCGGGGTCAACCAGGTAGAGGATTCGATTGTCGAAATGGCCAAGGAGAAGGAGATCGTTATTATTTCCACGGCCTATGACACCTTCACAACAGCCCGCCTGATTCACCAGGCCATGCCCATCCGCCAGTTCATGACTACAAGCAAGAACCTGGTCTGGTTCGGAATGGATGACTATCTTGAGGACGTAACGGACCGGCTCAATAAGATCCGTCACAGAGATTTCCCGATCGTGGACGACAAGATGCGCTATGTAGCGATGTTTTCCCGCCGTATCCTCCTGTCCAAACAGAAGAAGAAGGTGATTCTGGTAGACCACAATGAGAAGAATCAGGCAGTGGACGGCATTGAAGATGCGAATATACTGGAGATTATTGATCATCACAGGTTGGGAAGCCTTGAGACGATCAGTCCCATTGTGTTCCGGAACCAGCCGCTTGGCTGTTCCTGCTCCATCATCTATCAGATGTACCAGGAGAATGGAATTCCGATCCCCGAGAAGATCGCGGGTCTGATGTGCTCTGCCATTCTGTCAGACACCCTGATGTTTCGGTCTCCTACCTGTACCCCCTATGATGAGGCGGCGGCAAGAGATCTGGCCAAGATCGCAGCGATCGACATAGAAGAGCACGCGATGGCCATGTTTGAAGCGGCCAGTAATTTCAAGAATAAGTCGACGGAAGAGATCATGTTCACCGACTTCAAGACCTTTGCCGCCGGGGATGTCAATTTCGGTGTCTCTCAGGTGTCCAGCGTCTCTGCCAAGCAACTGTCTTCCATCAAGGGCAATCTTCTCAAATACATGGAGTCTGTGATTGTGGAGAAGGGTTTGCAGATGACCTTTGTCATGCTGACCAATATCCTGGAACAGAGTACAGAGCTTCTCTATGCGGGAACAGACAGCCGGGAGATGGTTCTTGACGCCTATGGGGAGGAGAGGATGACGGACGACTCCGCCGTTCTGCCCGGGGTTGTATCCAGAAAGAAGCAGGTGGTGCCTCAGATCATAGAGGCGATTCACTATCATCTCATGTAAAGATTTGGTCGAGATAGGAGACAGAGGATGAAAGAAAGTTGGAAGCCGGGCAATATGCTCTATCCTCTTCCGGTTTTGATGGTCTCCTGCAGAAGCGGCAGGGGAGAGGACAATATACTGACCGTGGCCTGGGCCGGAACCATTAATTCAGATCCGCCCATGCTGTCGGTTTCGATTCGGCCCTCCCGCCATTCCTATCAAATGATTCGGGAGACCGGCGTCTTCGTGGCCAATCTGACGACCCGGGATCTGGCCCGGGCTACGGACTACTGCGGGGTTGTCTCGGGAAGAGACACAGATAAGTTTGAACACTGCCGGCTGACCAGGGAGGAGGCAGACCTGGTGGACTGTCCCATGATTGGCGAGAGCCCGGTCAATATTGAGTGCAGAGTCTGCCGTGAGATCCCGCTCGGCAGTCACAGCATGTTTCTTGCGGAAGTCCTCCGTGTTCATGCAGACAGGGAATATATGGACGAGAGAGGAAGCTTCTGTCTGGAGAAGGCAGACCCCATCGTCTACAGCCACGGCAGTTACTATAGCCTTGGAGAAGAAATCGGAAGCTTCGGCTATTCGGTGCAGAAGAAGGAGAGCAGGCGCTGAATCGGCCCAAAGAGAATCTTGAGATGTAAAGGGGTCTTAGCTGAAGAGGAGTGCACCATGACCAATCAGAAGCAAATAAGACTGGCGGACCATTTCGATTACGGAAAACTCCTGCGCTTTACCGGCCACTCCATCATGACCATGATTTTCACATCCATCTACGGCATTGTCGATGGATTTTTTGTGTCAAATTATGCGGGAGCGGTCCCTTTTGCGGCCTTGAACCTGGTCATGCCCCTTCTCATGATGATTGCCGCCTTTGGCTTTATGTTCGGGGCGGGAGGCGTGGCCCTGGTCTCTTTGAAGCTGGGACAGAAGAAGAGAAGAGAAGCCAATGAAATCTTCTCTCTGATCACTTACGCCCTGCTGGCCCTTGGTGTCACGCTCTCTTTGATCGGCTATGTCCTGGCTCCTGCAGCGGCGACGCTTCTGGGTGCAACAGAGGACTTGCTTCCCCACAGTATTCTATACGCGCGAATCAGTATGATCAGCATAACGGCCTTTATGCTCCAGCACTTTTTTCAGAGCTTTCTGATCGCTGCGGAGCGGCCCCGCATGGGCTTTCTTATCACCCTGGCCGCCGGCCTGGTCAATATGCTTCTCGATTTTGTGTTTGTGGCAGGGCTTGGCATGGGCCTGGCCGGTGCCGCCTGGGCAACGGTGGTCAGCGAACTGATCGGGGGCCTGATTCCGCTCCTCTTTTTCCTTCTTCCAAACCGGACTTCTCTGCGCCTGGGGAGGACCCGGTGGAATCCGCGGGCTCTGGTCAAGACATGCAGCAACGGGTCCAGTGAGTTCCTGTCCAATGCTGCCGCTTCGATGGTCGGCATGCTATATAACCGCCAGCTCCTAAACTATATGGGAACCAATGGGATCGCCGCTTACGGGGTGATTATGTATGTTAATTTTATTTTTGTCGGCATCTTCTTCGGCTATGCCATGGGAGTCTCCCCGGTGATCAGCTATCAGTACGGGGCCAGAAACAGGGAGGAATTAACCAATCTCTTCCGCCGCAGTCTGGTTCTCGTCTCTGGGGCAAGTCTGATTCTGACCATTTTAGCGGAGCTGTTTGCAGGCCTTTTGGCCCGGATTTTCGTCGGCTACGACCCGGTCTTGTATGAACTTACGGTGTATGGAATGCGTGTCTACGACCTGGCCTTCCTCTTTATGGGGCTCAATGTATTTGGATCGGCTCTCTTTACCGCCCTCGGCAACGGGAAGTTGTCCGCACTCCTGTCCCTGGTCAGGTCTGTTCTGCTGCAGGTCCTCTTAATTCTTTTTCTCCCCATTCTCCTGGGAGGCCGGTCTCTCTGGATGATTGCAGTCCTGGTGGAATTGGGAACCCTCCTCCTGACATGCACGATGGTCATCCGGAGCCGGTTTAAATATCAGATCTATTGAAGGAGGAGGTCCATAATCTGCATGTAGACCTGGTCGTAGCGGACTTTCCAGTTGAAGCAGAGGGCCTGCGCCTGTTCCTTTCCGGACACATGCAAGTTCAGATGAATGATTTCTCTGCCCTCTTCCCGGGCAATCAGGCGGACGATATAACCGCCGCCGACCGCCTTGTCATAGTCAGCCAGGAGGGAATTCTCCCGGCGGATCCGGATGCTGTGGTCCGAGAGATAGGTCTCGATGTCCCGGGCAATTGCCGGACTGATGCGGTCTGAGAAGGCCTCGCGAGTCTTCTCCCCCTCCTCGCTCAAGCTGTAGAGGTGGACCTTGGATCTGGGCCCCTCCTTTAACATCCGACTCTCAAGAAGCTCGTAGATGATGGATTGAAGGCTGAAGTAATCCGCATAGCGAAAATCAGTAAAGAAGTCCGTGATCTGTGATTTGCTCAGAGGCTCTTGGGCAGCGTGGAGCAATTGCAGGATCATGATTTTGAAGAGGAGATTCTGTTCAGTCAAAAGATTAACCCTCCCTGCCGCGGCTTGCGGCATGCACAGGAAATAGGACAGATCAAAAGGAGCGCAGACTCAGTCAATGGCGTAGTCCCTGACCGCCCGGGCAACCACCCGGGGGACCTCCGGATCAAATGCCTCCGGCATAATATTCTCTGCGCTAAGCCGGTCTGGGGGAACCAGGTCGGCCAGGGCGGCGGCGGCGGCCAGTTTCATTTCCTCCGTGATGGATTTGGCTCTGGCCTCCAGAGCTCCCCGGAAAATCCCGGGGAAGGCGACGACATTATTGATCTGGTTGGGGAAATCACTGCGGCCGGTTCCGACGATGGCGGCGCCCGCCTCCCTGGCTAAATCGGGCATAATCTCAGGCGTGGGATTAGCCATGGCGAAGATGACGGAATCCCTGTTCATGGACCGCACCATGTCTGGGCTCAAGACGCCCGGAGCAGAGACGCCGATGAAGAAATCAGCTCCCACAAGGGCGTCTGCCAAGCTGCCGTGAATCCTGTTTCGGTTGGTGACTTGACAGATCTCCCTCTGGGCCCAGTTGAGATTTTTGTCGTCCGAAGCCAAAATCCCCTGGCGGTCACAGAGGGTGATATCAAGAAAGCCATAGCGAAGCAGGAGTTTTGCGATCGCAATGCCGGCACTCCCTGCCCCGTTGATGACAAGCTTTACAGACTCTTTCTTCTTCCCGGTCACGCGAAGGGCATTGATGGAGGCGGCCAGGAGGACGATGGCAGTCCCGTGCTGGTCGTCGTGGAAGACGGGAATGTCAAGCATCTCCTTGAGCCGGCGCTCAATCTCGAAGCAGCGGGGAGCGGAGATATCCTCTAAATTGATGCCTCCAAAGGCCGGAGAGAGATTGACGATGGTCCGGATCATCTCCTCCGTATCCTGGGTCTTAAGAACAATGGGAAAGGCATTGATGTCTGCGAATTCCTTGAAGAGGACGCACTTGCCCTCCATGACGGGAAGGGCCGCCTCGGGTCCGATGTTGCCCAGGCCAAGAACAGCGGATCCATCCGAGATGACGGCAACGGTATTGGCCTTGATCGTGTAGTTGTAGGCCTCCTTCTTGTCCTCGGCAATGAGGCGGCAAGGGGCGGCGACGCCGGGCGTATAGGCGATGGCCAGATCTTCCCGGGAACAGACCTTGGCCTTGGCCGTGGTCTCAATCTTGCCACACCATTTGCGATGAGCCTGAAGAGCGATCTTGTCATGCTGATCCATTGCTGTCCTCCTCGGAAAATTTTGTTGAAAAAATGCAAAATAATGATAGCATATACAGGAAATATAAGATATACTCCGAATATTGGATACATCACATCTGGTCCGTTCGGACAATGAAATTCATCTGGAATTTATCTGTAATTTATCTGTCAATTTTTTCGTTCATTTTTGAGGAGATAGGGATGGAAGCAAACGCTATGGAGGCCCGGTACAAGACCCTGAAATTGGTTGATCTAAGAGCCATTGCCAAGAACAGGGGTATTAAGTGCGTTACGATCAAGCGGAAGGCGGATCTGATCGCGGAGATGGTGGCACTTGACGCCAGAGAGACCCAGGATGTCGCAGAGGCGGAAGAGGCTCTTAAATCCGGAAAGATCGCCGCAAAAATCGCCACAAAGACTGCCGCAGAGCCCTTAAGAGTCGAAAAGAAGGACCAGACCGCCGGGCCGGAGGAAGACCGGGAGAAGACGGCGGACACCGGGAAGACCAAGAAGGTCCAGCGCCGGATCAAGACGCACCTGGATCTGGGTGTCGAGGAAGAGCCGGCGGACGAGATCAGGCACGGAGGTTACTCCCGGACCTATCACAGACGAAGCGAGCAGAACTCTTACGAGGCGCGTCAGGAGCCGGACCGCGAGCCGGTGCGCCGGCCGCATGAGGAAGGAGGACATCCTTTCCGGGGGCACAAGGAGGAGGCAGGAGACGAGGTCTCTTCCCAGCTGGCGGAGCAGATGTCGGATGCCGACGAAGCCTGCGGAATTCTTGAGATTATGCCTGACGGCTACGGCTTTTTGCACACAGACAACTTCCTGACCGGGGAGGACGACGCCTATGTGGCACCCTCGCAGATCCGCCGCTTCGCTATGAAGACGGGAGACCGGGTCGAGGGGCTTAAGAAGCGGAATAATCCCTCGGATAAGTTCGCGGCCCTGCTTCGGATCAACAGCGTCAACGGGCGCAATCCGGATGAACTGCGCGGCAGGCAGGCGTTTGAGAACCTGACCCCCATCTTCCCCGAGGAGAGAATCCGCCTGGAGCGTGCGGGAAGCTCCGTGGCCAGTCGCGTCATTGACCTGATCTCCCCCATCGGCAAGGGGCAGAGGGGTCTGATTGTCTCGCCGCCCAAGGCCGGCAAGACGACTCTCCTCAAGGAAGTGGCCAAGAGTGTTCAGGAGAATCATCCGGAGATGCACATGATGATCCTCCTAATCGATGAGCGCCCGGAAGAGGTCACCGACATGAAGGAGACCATCCGGGGAGAGAATGTGGAGATCATCTACTCTACCTTCGACCAGATGCCGGAACACCACACCAAGGTCTCCGAGATGGTCATAGAGAGGGCCAAGCGGCTGGTAGAGCAGGGGGAGGATGTGATTATTCTCCTGGATTCCATCACCCGACTGGCTCGTGCCTATAATCTGACGGTGACCTCTTCCGGCCGCATTCTCTCCGGAGGTCTGGATCCGGCGGCTCTTTATATGCCAAAGCGCTTCTTTGGAGCGGCCCGCAATATGAGAGAGGGCGGGAGTCTGACGGTGTTAGCGACGGCTCTTGTCGATACCGGAAGCCGGATGGATGATGTGGTCTATGAGGAGTTCAAGGGGACCGGCAATATGGAGCTGATTCTGGACAGAAGGCTGTCCGAGCGCCGCATTTTCCCGGCGGTCGATATTGTGGCCAGCGGAACCAGAAGAGAAGACCTCCTGCTTGATCCGGAGGAGATGGAGGCGGTTCGAATCATGCACCGGGGAATCAACGGCAAGCGGGCAGAAGAGAATACAGAGGATCTGCTCAATATGTTTGCCCATACCAAGGATAATAAGGATTTTATCCGACAGCTCCTGCGCCATCCGATTTTTTGATCTTTGTATGGGCGCGCAGGTGTTTGGGTGATGTTTATATAGAAAATTGCAGAATCCCGGACAGTCATTTTAAATGGATGGTTATATAAATATGAATATGAAGCATAAACAACTTAAGGCACTCGTTATTGGAACAAGCTCCTGGGATACAATTATCGATATAGAGGATTTTCCTAAAAAAGCAGGCACCTACTTTGCCAGTGCCCGCCGTGATGTGCTAGGTGGAACGGCTTCCGGGAAAGCTATCAATTTACATAGATTGGGTCTTGATGTCACTTTGTTGACCAAACTGGCAAATGATGATGCAGGTCGAAAGATACAGGCCAGCCTAGAATCCGAGGGTATCAACTATCAGTATATTGAAGATGAGACTTCCACGGAAAGACATACGAATCTGATGAATAAAAATGGGGAAAGAATTAGTATTTATACGGACTATGGTAAATCTGGGCAGGATTTTGACATCATTGCCTATGAAAAAAGCATTGAAGAGGCGGATATTATCCTGTTAGATATCTGTGAATTTGTCAAACATCTATTCCCTATTCTCAAAAAACATAAACATAAAATCTGGGTGGATATTCATGATTTTGACGGGATAAATCCCTGGCATCAGGAATTTCTTCCTTTCGCAAATGCCGTTTTTATGAGTTCGGATGTCCTTAAGACAGAAGAAAAAATGAAGGAGGTGGTAAGGGCTCTTCTTCGGGATAAACAATTCGTTGTTTGTACGCATGGTAAAAAGGGTGCAGAGTATTTTAGCCCGGACGGAAAAGAAATATTTCAGGATATTGTGGAGCAATTTTCTCCCGTTGATAGTAACGGCGCGGGAGATGCTTTTGTCTCAGGTTATCTTTATGGAGTCAAAAATGGGTTTCCAGCTGAGAGATGTATGAAATATGCCACCCTTGTTTCGGGTTTTACGATTGCCTCTTCTTTCCTGTACAACCAGGATCTGTCCGTCGAAAATTTAGAACAAATGTATCAACAGTATTTTTGCTGATTTGCGAGATGTTGAAGGAAGAGCGTTTGATTACAATCCATTTCGTAATCTGTGAAAGAAATGAATAAGGATAAGATGCGAAAAGTGGTTTGGAGATAGCTTGCAAAAGATGAGAGACCGTGCTAATAT
>NZ_DBHIDN010000036.1:0-10431 GCF_057251025.1 Shuttleworthella sp. | reverse complement strand
CACAGTAATGTGTTGAGTTGACTGTCACTAATCGATCGAAGGCTTGACCAAGAGCGGAGAAAGCGGACGAGCAAGAAAAGAGGAGCGAGAGCGCTTGCGCTTGGAGCGACCTGTTTTCGAGCAAGTCCATTTGCGAAGCAAATGCACCGAGAAGAAGCGTCGGAGACGCGGATTCGAGGTGACCGCTTTCGTAGAAAATGGAAGAAAGCAAAACACGAATGCGAGATAACCATTTTCCTAGATCTAAGAAATCGTAAGCTTTGTCATTCATCTGTATGAAGTTTTGAAGGTATCCCTTAGAGGAGGCCTTGACGGCTTTTATTCCCTCTGATATATTGAAAAAGTGTTTTCAGTGTATATCCGGTGCCATAGCCAAGTGGTAAGGCAAAGGTCTGCAACACCTTCATCACCAGTTCAAATCTGGTTGGCACCTCTTGCGGGCGAGTACGAAAGTGCTCGCTTTTTTATTTTTCATAGGCTCGGGAGACCGAAGAGGGAAAGGATCTTCTTACAGGACCTGTCGAGGCATGACGAAAATTTGCATACGGATCCGGAAGAGGGTATCATAAAGTCTGATTCGCAGACGGAAGATGAGGAGAGAGAGATGACCCTATACGATGAGTTGCTGGCCAGGGGCCTGATTGCCCAGGTGACAGATGAAGAGAGAATTAAGGACCTGATCAATAACGGCAAGGCCAGATTCTATATTGGATTTGACCCCACGGCAGATTCTCTGCATGTCGGTCATTTCATGGCTCTTACATTGATGAAGCGCCTGCAGATGGGAGGAAATCGGCCGATTGCCCTGATCGGCGGCGGCACGGCCATGATCGGCGATCCCTCCGGCCGGACAGACATGCGGTCCATGATGACGGTGGAACAGATTGACCACAACGCCGAATGCTTCAAGAAGCAGATGAGCCGTTTTATCGAGTTCGGGGATGACAAGGCCCTGATGGTAAACAATGCGGACTGGCTCCGCGACCTCAATTTCCTGGACTTCATGAGGGAGATCGGGGCGCATTTCTCAGTGAACGATATGCTGCGCGCCAGAGCCTATGTCAACCGCATGGAGCGGGGCCTGTCTTTCCTGGAGTTCTCCTATATGCTCATGCAGGGATATGACTTCTATGAGCTCTACCGGAAATACGGCTGTAATCTGCAGTTTGGCGGTGATGACCAGTGGTCCAACATGCTGGCAGGAACCGAATTGATCCGGAAGAAGCTGGGGGAGGACGCCGCGGCTATGACCATCAATCTCCTGCTCAAGCATGACGGGAGCAAGATGGGCAAGACTGCCGGAGGCGCTGTCTGGCTGGATCCGGATAAGACGTCTCCCTACGAATTCTTCCAGTACTGGCGCAATGTCGATGATGCGGATGTCCTCAAGTTCCTTCGAATGATGACCTTCCTTCCCCTGGAACAGATTGACGAGATGGACCACTGGGAGGGAGCGAAGCTCAATGAGGCCAAGGAGATCCTGGCCTATGAGCTGACCTCCATGGTCCACGGAGAGGAAGAGGCCCAAAAGGCCCGGGAGGCGGCCAGGGCCCTCTTTGCAGGAGGCGTGTCCTCCGAGAATATGCCCCGGGCCTCGATTGGGGAAGGGGATTTCAGAGAGGGGCAAATAGATATCCTCGCTGTCCTGGTGGCCGCAGGCCTGGCCCAGTCCCGGTCGGATGCCCGTCGGGCCGTAGAGCAGGGAGGGGTCTCTGTCAACGGAGACAAGGTAATGGATATTCACTGCGCCTACCGGCCGGAGGATTTCGCAGAGGAGTTCCTCCTGCGCCGGGGCAAGAAGAAGTACTGCAAGGTCATTTACGAGTAAGATAGGGAAAAGATCCCTTCAGACCTTTTCCGAAGAAAGAGATTCGACCCTTCCGGATCGGGTCTCTTTTGCGATAAATATGGAGTGAGTGGATGAAAATACCGGCTCTGATTCTCTTTGTCCTCATGTATATTGTAATGATTGCCAGGCAGAAGTACCGGCCGCATGCGGCAGCGGTGGTCGCGGGAATCTACCTCCTGACGGGCATCCTGCCCCTTTCGCAGGCGGCCGCGAGCATCAACTGGAATGTCCTCATGATGATCGGGGGAACCATGATTCTGGTCGATTACTTCATCGACTCCGGCATGCCGCTTCTGATGGCGGACCTGATCATGGAGAAGTCCAAGAATGTCATGTGGATTATCATCCTGATGTCTCTCTTCGCGGGCCTGATCTCCGCCTTCATCGACAATGTGGCGACGGTTCTCATGGTGGCCCCGGTGGGAATGGCCGTCTGCAGGAAGCTGAAGATCAATCCGGTCCCCATGATCTTCTCCATCGCCGTCTCTTCCAACCTGCAAGGGGCCGCCACCCTGGTGGGGGACACAACCTCCATTCTCCTGGGCTCCTATGCGGGCATGGACTTTCTGGACTTCTTCTTCATGCAGGGACGCCCCGGGATCTTCTTTGCCGTGGAGCTGGGGGCCCTGGCCACAATCCCCATCATGTGGCTTGAATTTCGCGGCTTGACCCAGAAGACCGTCCTGTCCGAGCACACAAAGCTGAAGTCCCTCCTGCCGAGCTTCCTCCTTTTAGCCATGGTCTTCCTCCTGATTGGAGCCTCCTTCATCCCGGAGAAACCGGAGACCTGCAATGGAATGATCTGCCTGGGCCTGGCCGGCATAGCCATGGTCTGTGATCGGGTCAAGACCGGGAATAAGGAGGGGGTAAAGCGAGCTCTTTTGAGTGTGGACCTGGAGACTTTGATTCTCCTTCTGGGACTTTTCGTTGTTATCGCGGGGGTGACCCGGGTGGGACTCATTGAGGACCTGACGGGTCTGATCGCAGGGGTCGGAGGGACCAATCTCTTCCTCCTCTACAGCCTGGTTGTCTGGGGCTCTGTCCTCATCTCCGCATTTGTGGACAATATTCCCTATGTGGCGACCATGTTGCCGGTCCTGACTGGAGTGGCGGCCAGTTTGGGAATGGCCCCTTATGTTCTCTATTTTGGCCTTCTGACGGGAGCTACCCTGGGAGGGAACCTGACCCCGATCGGGGCGTCTGCCAATATTGCAGCCGTGGGCTTGCTCAAGAAGGAGGGGTATGCGACGGGCTTTGGGGATTTCATGAAGATTGGGGTTCCCTATACCCTGGCGGCAGTCCTGGCAGGTTACATCTACACCTGGCTGGTCTGGGCCCGCTAGGATCTGACTTGATGTTTCCCTGTCAGGCGTAGGAATATTTTTCTTCAAGAATTCAAGAAGCAAAAGCGAATGGTGGCGGAGCACTTCTCAAAGCGCAGCATTTGTGTTGACAAGGAGGACCGGAAGAGAGAGATATTAAATAATATTCAGTATAAAAAATATGGAGGGTAATGCCTGTGAGAAAATGTCCTGTTTGTGGAAATGAGGCAGAGGCCGGTTGGGTTATTCCGGATCGATTTGGGATAAAGTGGATCCCAGATGGCGGAAATCTGATTGAAAAAACAAAAAATGCAATACAATTAACGAGCAACCTGACCAATATGAATCTGAAATCCTATGTCTGCAGAAGCTGTCATCTGTTTTTCGCGGACATTCCGGATCAGAAATACGCGAGGTTTTTCCCCAATGTAAAAGGAAAAGATCCTACATCATGAGATGCGAATTTGCCCATTTTTGATAGTTTTGAGCGAGTAAAGAACCGCAGATGCCTGTGTTATCGGCATTTGCGGCTCTCTTCATCTATTCTGGAATGTAGTGATATTTACCCCTTCCGGACTTTCGTACAGATTTTCTTCATGTCTCTTTGCGTAATGATCTCGTAGTCCGTTCTAAAGCCGAAGGCTTCATGCAGATCATCCGTCAGATCTGTCCTGGAATAGAGTGGACGATAGCCTTCTCCTGGTATTTCTTCCATATACATTTTTCGCAGAGTATCAATAATCTCTTCGCAGGGATACTTGTTGTTCAACTTCTTCTCTATGATCCAATAAACGATCAATGCTGTCACGCATGTCATAAAGTGGGCTGTGATCCGGTCCTTTCTCTGGAGGTAAACCGGCCGTGCTCTAAACTCCGTCTTCATGATCCGGAAACATTCTTCTATCTGCCAGCTCTGGCGGTTGATGTTCACGATCATGTCGACATCATCCTCAAGGTTGGTGCATACCGCAGATCAATGCCTCCAAGGATGATTCTCTTCTTAAACTGTCAAAGACCCGGTAGCGGAGCACTTCTCAAAGCGAAGCATTTGTGTTGACAGGGAGGACCGGAAGAGAGACGAAAGGGCTGTAGACGAGGAGTTGGAAATATAATAATATGAAAAAGAGTTTCCTATTTAAGAAGAAAATAATCAATATTACAAGGGGAGGTACAGATCATGAATCTTATGGGAATTGCAAAGAAGGCATTTATGGGAGCTTCCGATGAGGAGAATCAGAGAAATAAGGCGAGGATGAGAGAGATCTTCAATGCCAGCGTCCCTAACGGCGATGACTATCGCATCCTCTACTGCCACATGTCAGATTACACAAATGCCGTGGTTGTGTCAGTGACAAGGCACAGCAATTTCATTGTGGGCTACAAGGAGGGTGAAGTGGTTGTTATCCCGGTGGATCCAGATCTGGGAAACTATGGGGAAGCCGTTGTATTTAACAAGGAGAACGGGGGTCAGACAAAGACCAGTATGGGGTACTGCTACGTCGCCAATGAGGAGGCGGGCTTCCAGCTTGAGCCCATCAGCTATGTGCCGGGACTCAACAAGGCGTCTAAGTACTCTGTGTCAGTTATCCAGTCAAGCGCTGAAGTTTCAGACTTCCGCAAGTTCTTCAAGAAGGGCTTCTAGGATTCGCAGTAAAAAATAGCGCAAAGCAGCGATCCTGTAGAATCTACACAAGTATCTGCACATGCTTGGTTCGGGCCCGTCAGAAGAGGCCCGTAAATTGCGAATTCCAATGCAGATCGGTATAATACAGATAGTCAAGCGCTGTTTTGACAAGTTAGGGAGGCGCTTTAGAAAGGAGTCAACAATGGGTTTATTCGATGAGATTACCAACACCGTGATGAATGCAGGGCAGGCGGTCGGAGACAGGGTGAAGACAGCTGTCGATGTGACCAAGGCAAGCTATGAGGTCAAGGAGACAGAGCACAAGCTAAGAGATGCGTATGCGGAATTGGGCAGACGCTATTTCCAGGACCATCGCGAGGATCCGGGCGAGGATTTCTCCGAGATCGAGACCCTTCTTGAGAAGTTAGAGGAGAAGAAGGATACCGTAGACAGCTTAAAGAAGACGCAGACTTGTCCCGCATGCGGATCTTCCGTCTCCAAGGAGTCCTCTTTCTGTCCCAAGTGCGGGGAGAAGATGCCCGTTTCACAAGAGGCCGAGCTGGCAGATGAGGAGAAGGCTGCGCCTACCGCAGAGCCGGACGCTTTCGTTGATGAAGAGGCCGAAGGCAGTCTTACCCCGGAAAATCCGCTTCAGGACCGGGCTGCCGAGAAGAAGGCAGAGGACCGGCCAGCTTACAGCGAGAGTACGGAGGAGGGCCCGGTCGAGGAGTTCGTGTACGGGGAATTGAGAAAGAAATGAGCAATAAGGGCAAGTACTATATCACGACAGCCATTGCGTATACTTCCGGGAAACCCCATATCGGCAATACCTATGAGATTATTCTTGCGGATGCGATTGCGCGCTTCCGCCGCCAGGAGGGCTATGATGTCTTCTTCATGACCGGATCTGACGAGCACGGGCAGAAGATTCAGCTCAAGGCGGAGGAGGCCGGGATCAGTCCCAAGGAGCTGGTGGACAAGAACTCCGGAGAGATCCGGCGCATCTGGGACCTGATGGATACCTCCTATGACAAGTTCATGCGCACGACGGACCCGGATCATGAGGCACAGGTGCAGAAGATCTTCAAGAAGCTCTATGACCAGGGAGATATCTACAAGGGCTCCTATGAGGGCTGGTACTGCACGCCGGATGAGTCCTTCTGGACGGACTCTCAGCTGGTTGACGGCAGGTGCCCCGACTGCGGACGGCCGGTCACCAGGGCTTCGGAGGAGGCTTACTTCTTTCGGATGAGCAAGTATGCCGACCGCCTGATCGAGCATATCAACAGTCATCCGGAATTCATCCAGCCGGTCTCCCGCAAGAACGAGATGATGAATAATTTTCTCCTGCCCGGTCTGCAGGATCTCTGTGTCTCCAGAACCTCCTTCTCATGGGGGATTCCGGTCACCTTTGATCCCAAGCATGTCGTCTACGTCTGGCTGGATGCCCTGACCAACTATATTACGGGAATCGGCTATGACTGTGACGGGAATTCCAGCGACCGCTTCGAGAAATTGTGGCCGGCGGACCTGCACCTGATCGGCAAGGACATCATCCGATTCCACACCATCTATTGGCCTATTTTCCTGATGGCTCTTGGCCTGCCCCTGCCCAAGCAGGTGTTCGGCCACCCCTGGCTTCTCCAGTCCGATGGCAAGATGTCCAAGTCCAGGGGAAATGTCATCTACGCGGATGATCTGGTCGATCTCTTCGGCGTGGATGCGGTTCGCTATTTTGTCCTGCATGAGATGCCCTTTGAGAATGATGGGGTCATCTCCTGGGAGCTTATGGTAGAGCGGATCAATTCAGATCTGGCCAATACCATGGGCAACCTGGTCAACCGGACCATCAGTATGTCCAATAAGTATTTCGGCGGCCTGGTCGAGGACAATGGCACCGAAGAGCCTGTCGATCTGGAACTCAAGGCCTATGCTGAGGATACGGTGAGGAGAGTGACCGAAAAGATGGCGGATCTGCGTGTGGCAGACGCCATTACGGAGATCTTTAATCTCTTCAAGCGGTCCAATAAATACATCGACGAGACCATGCCCTGGGCCCTGGCCAAGGATGAGACCAAGAGAGACCGCCTTGCGACCGTGCTCTATAATCTGGTGGAGTCGATTTGCATGGGGGCAAGCCTGCTCAAGAGCTTCATGCCGTCGACCGCAGACCGGATCTTAGACCAGTTGCATGCCAGGGAGATTGACTACGATCAGCTCGGCAGATTCGGCAGCTATCCGTCCGGCAGCAGGGTGACAGAGGACCCACAGATTCTCTTTGCCCGCTTGGACTTAGAGGAGGTCATGGCCGAGGTGGCCCGGATAGAGGACAGACAGAAGGAGGCCGCAGGAGGGACGGAGGATCCGTCCGCCGATGCACAGGCCCTTCATGTTGAGACCAGGGAAGAAATCTCCATCGATGATTTCGGCAGGATGCAGTTTGTCGTCGGACAGGTTCAGTCCTGCGCGCCGGTGGCCAAGTCCAAGAAATTGCTCTGCTCCCAGGTCCTGATCGGCGACCGCACCGTACAGATCGTCTCGGGGATCCGCAAGTGGTATTCTCCGGAGGAGATGGAGGGAAAGAAGGTCATGGTCCTTCTGAATCTGGCTCCCGCCAAGCTTGCCGGTGTCCTATCTGAGGGTATGATCCTCTGTGCCGAGGATCCAAGCGGCAATGTGGTTCTGATGAGCCCGGAGAAGGATCTGCCCAGTGGCTCTGAGATCGCGTAGAGCCATCCTCGGGAATCTGGAATAAGAATGCGTTGAGAGCGGATGTGGACCCTGTCTTACATCCGCTCTCTTCTTGACCGAGGCGGATCCGGACCGATCAGACACGTGCGTCGGCTTGTTCGGCACGAGCCGATCAGGAAAGGTCATGAGCCGATTGTCAAAAGGTGCGGCCTGATTACGAAAGGGTACAGCCTGGCGCAATCAGGCGCGCAGGTGGGGGATGCCCTGTGAGAAATGAGGGAGAGGAATGATTTTTGAGACACACGCGCACCTGGACGGGGAGGAGTTCGACAGAGACCGGGAAGAGGTCCTGGCCCGGATCCGGGAAGAGGGAGTCGGGCACCTGGTCAATATCGGGGCGGACTTAAAGAGCAGCCGAAGGTCCGTCGACCTGGCCCGGCGCTATGGCTGGATCTATGCGGCGGTGGGGATTCACCCGGAGGAAATCAGAGACTTCTATCCGAGTCCGGGGGAAGGCGAAACCGGGGTGGATCCGAACTGGGAAGAGACCGCATACGGAGACCAAGTCCTTGAGCAACTGCGGGACCTGGCGCAAGATGCCCGGGTTGTTGCAATCGGGGAGATCGGGCTGGACTACTACTGGGTCAAGGACGAGAAAGAGCGCCGGGCGCAGGCCTACTGGTTCCGGCGGCAGCTTACCCTGGCAGGGGAACTTGGTCTTCCGGTCGTGATCCACTCCAGGGAGGCGGCGAGAGATACCCTTGCGATCATGCAGGAGGCGGCGCGAGAGGGGATACGGGGTGTGATCCACTGCTATTCCTACTCCAGAGACCAGGCCCTCCAATACGTGAAAATGGGCTTCTTCATCGGGGTGGGCGGAGTCGTCACCTTCAAGAACGGCCGCAAATTGCGTGAAGTGGTTGAGGCCATCCCCATAGAATCCCTGGTCCTTGAGACGGACTCTCCTTATATGTCGCCGGAGCCCAGGCGGGGAAGGAGAAACGATCCGGGGAATCTGCCCATTATCGCAAGACAGATTGCGCAGATCAAGGGGATCTCCTATGATGAGCTGGTGAGAATTACACAGGAGAATGCGATGCGCCTGTATCCGGAGGTGGAAGATGACAAGACTCGATAGTCCGGCGCGTACAGTCGCAGTGCTGGAAAAGTACGGATTTTCTTTTCAGAAGAAGTACGGCCAGAATTTCCTGACCGACCGGCATGTTCTGGAGGGAATTGTCGCCGCGGCACAGGTCGGCAAGGAGGATTTCATCCTCGAGATCGGGCCGGGCATCGGAACACTGACCCAGTACCTCTGTGAAGCGGCGGGTGAGGTGCTGGCGATTGAGGTGGACCGTCAGCTGATTCCGATTCTGGAGGATACCCTGTCCGCCTACGACAATGTGGAACTGGTCTGCGAGGACGTCCTCAAGCTGGATCTGGCCCGGCTGATCGAGAAGAAGAAGGTCACAGGACCTGTCAAGCTGGTGGCGAACCTGCCCTATTACATCACGACGCCCATCATTATGGCCTTATTTGAGAGCCATCTGCCACTCGAGTCGATTACGGTTATGGTGCAGAAGGAGGTGGCGGACCGGATGCAGGAGGGACCCGGCAGCAAGGATTACGGTGCCCTCTCTCTGGCCGTCCAGTACTATGCAAGACCGGAGATCATCCTGCAGGTTCCCCCCGGTGCATTTATTCCAAGACCCAAGGTCGGATCAGCCGTGATTCGCCTCAGCAACTATGAGAAGCCGCCGGTTGCGGTCTCGAATGAGGCCTATTTCTTCGGGGTGATTCGCGCCTCCTTCAACCAACGTCGCAAGACTCTGCTCAACGGCCTGAACAACGCCCCCTGGATCGGAGTCCCAAAGGAGGAGATTGTCCGGATCATTGCGGCCATGGGACTGCCACAGGCGGTGCGGGGAGAGACTCTGACCCTGGATCAATTCGCCGACCTGTCCAACCGGCTTGAAGAGAAGGAGCAGGTCTGATGGGAGAAGCCTATTACGCCTACCTGCTCCGCTGCGCGGACAACAGTCTCTATGCCGGCTATACCACGGATATTGAGGCCAGGGAAAATGCACACAATGCGGGGCGAGGCGCCAAGTACACCAGGACGCGCCGCCCGGTTCAGATGGTCTATTATGAGGCCTTCGACAATAAGAGTGACGCGTTAAAGAGAGAAGCGGCCTTTAAGAAGCTGACCAGGCAGGAGAAGATCGCCCTGGTAGAGAGAAGGGATCCGAGGATGGCCTGGGACCTGCGCAAGCGGTCTTCCGGGGGACAGACGGGATCCGAGAGGAGACAAGAAATATGAGGAAAAAGCTCCTGCTCTTTCGTGCGGACCAAGACCGGGTGCGGGAGATCCGGCGGCTGGTCCGCAAGATGGACATTGAAGTGGAAGGGATCGAGAGACCCATGTACGGGCAGAAGATCGGCTATCTGGCGGGCATGATCGGGTTCGCAGAGGAAAGGCGGGTCTATATGGGCGAAGAGCTGGCGGAAGAAATGATGCTTTTGGTCGGCTTTGGCCAGAGAGATCTGGACTGGCTTCTTGCGGCCTGGAAGGAAATGGCGGTCCCCGGAGTCAAGCTCAAGGCCCTTGTGACAAAGACCAATATCCAATGGACACCGCCCCGGCTCTTTCAAGAACTTCGAGAGGAGGATGAGCAGATGAATCCGGGCCGGTAAAGAGGAAATGTTCATCCTATTTACACAGACAGAACGCTTTTACGTCATAAGTGCCTGCTATATTTGTAACATCGAAGGAAATGTATGCCTTTGATAACAAACATCTTTTTCATAACAACTCCCCCGAAGAACCCGCCGCAAGGCGGGTTCTTCACTTTCGAGTTAGAGTTATAGGAAAAAACGTGTTGATGAAAACCGAGTTATAGGACAAAACGTGTTGATGAAAACCCCTTCAAAGCCTTGTAAATAGA
>NZ_DBHIDN010000035.1:7076-10491 GCF_057251025.1 Shuttleworthella sp. | reverse complement strand
AATATTCTTTGTCTATGAGATCAGAGCCGCTTGCACACGCTTATGGTATGTGATGGCTGGGATACCGGAAACGTTAGATATGTAAATCTAGACGATGCGTATTTTACTGATTATACGGGAACATGATTCCATGAATAAAAAAACTCTCTTTGTGCTAACTGCGATTGGTTTTCTTGCCATCGTCTCTATTATTTTCATTCATTTAGAAAGCCCAAAAGCCTCTGCCCCTCAATATCATAGGAACGGTGGCAATGACGATTTTCTATGCAACAGAACCGCCGCTCTTCTTTCTGTGGATTTAAGGCAAAGGCAACTGCATGTCCGCTTGGATGAAAGCGAAGCAGATGACATCCTCTCTCCCGATCAGCATAATTGCACTCTTGCCTACACACAGCCGGGATCTGTCCTGGAAAAGCTTCAACCTGGGGATCGTATTCGATTTTCCTTTTTTTATAATGCAAGGGGCGAGAGTCCTATCCCTCTTCATTCCGTCCAGAAGCTTTTACATGACAGCGGACGAGTGATTCGTATCTCCAGCAATAAAACGCTGATCGAAATACAGACTTCAGAAAAAACTATCACTCTTCTATCCTCAAAAGACAATCAAGCTCTGGCGACCATTGAAGCAGGAGACGATGTCAGCTTTGAATACTGGTATTCATTTCACGGAGATGCTGTAGAATCTCTTCTGTCCGTCAAAAAGACCTCTTAAACTTCCGCCCTTCCCTGATCGGCAACAAGGGGCTTTCTCTGTTCCTTCACCTTCCGTATGTTTTTCTCCACCTTGTTTCTGGGCAGCATGAGCAAATGCCCGCAGCCCAGACACTCCATGCGAATATCCGCCCCCACCCGCAGAAGCTTCCAGTCCTTGCTCCCGCAGGGATGGGGCTTTTTCATGGTGACAATGTCACCGACACGCAAATCCATGGGCATACATGCTCTCCTCATCTGTTTTTGTCAGAGCCATTGCTCGTCAAACTCGCGGCTATCTCCATCCCGCGAATCCGCTCAAAGCGCGCGGACCTCGGACGCTTTCGATACCCTGATCTTTCCCAGAATCTCCCCGATGGAGCCGTGGATCACCAGGTCCGCCAGCTCGTCCTGTCCGGTGGCGTCCCGGTTGATCAGCACCAGGTGATTCCCTCGATAATAGCGGATGAAACCAGCTGCCGGATATACCGTCAAAGAGGTTCCCCCGATGATGAGAAGGTCTGCCTCCCCGATTGCCTCCAGCGCGCCATTGATCACCGCTTGATCCAGACCCTCCTCGTAGAGGACCACATCCGGCTTGATGATTCCCCCGCAGACAGGGCAGTGAGGGACAGGCTTCTCAGCGTCCCTGTGCGCCAGCAGATATTCTCCGTCGAAGAAATGTCCGCAGGACATACAGTGATTCCGGTGAATCGACCCGTGCAGTTCGAATACCTTCCTGCTGCCAGCCCGCTGATGCAGTCCGTCAATGTTCTGAGTGATGACAGCGGACAGCTTGCCAGCAGTCTCCAGCTCCGCCAGCTTTTTGTGGGCGGCGTTTGGCTCGATGACCCCAGACGACCGCTCTCCCCCGGCAGGTGTTCCGGTCTGTCCGGACGATTTCGGAACCGCAAGACCGTCCACAAGCAGCTTATCAAAGTAGAAACGATAGAAGTCCTCCGGCTGACGCATAAAAAAGGAATGACTTAAGATCCTTTCCGGCGGATACTTGTAGTGCTCGTGATAGAGACCATCCTGACTGCGGAAATCCTTGAGCCCGCTCTCTGTGCTGACTCCTGCCCCGCCGAAGAAGACGATCTTAGAGGCGCCGTCAATCAGCGCCTGCAAGCTCCTGATCTTCTCTTCCAGATTTTGCTCGCTCATACCGCTCTCCTTCCCGAGGCTTCCTGTCATTTGCTTCTTCTGCCTCCACGCCTGCCTGTCAAATCTCCTTCAGCAGGGCCGCATAGACCTCTCTCTTGGGAATCCCCCGGTCCCTGGCCACGGCCTTCATGGCCTCCTTCCTGTCCAGTCCCTGATCCAGGTAGATCTGCATATGGCTGTCCAGATCCATCTCCTCCCAGCGGGCCCGGTCCTCAGAATCCGTCTCCTCCCAGGATTTGCCCTCGATGACCAGAACATACTCGCCGCGGGGCTCCCTCTGGCGGTAATAGTCCAGGCTCTGCCCCAGGGTCATCCGCGCTTTCTCCTCGTGCTTCTTGGTCAGCTCCCTGGCAACGGTCAGCTTTCTCTCCGGGCCCAGGGCCTCTGCCAGGTCCGCCAGGGTCTGCCTGAGACGATGCGGAGCCTCATAAATAACCATGGTTCTGGACTCGCTCTTAAGCTCCTCCAGGATTCTTTTCTTTTCCTTCTTATCTCTGGGAAGAAATGCCTCGAAGGCGAAGCGCCTGCAGGGCAGGCCGGAAGAAGTCACTGCCGTGATGACTGCCGCGGGACCGGGGATGGCATAGACCGAAATCCCCGCCTCATAGCACATGCGGGTCAGTTCCTCCCCCGGATCAGAGATCCCGGGCGTCCCCGCGTCCGTGATACAGGCGATGGTCGCGCCCGCGCGCATTTTCCCGATCAGGACCCTGGCCTTGTCGATCTTGTTGAACTCGTGATAGGCCGTCATGGGAGTGTGGATCTCAAAATGCCGCAGGAGCTTCATGGAATCGCGCGTATCCTCCGCCGCGATCAGGTCCGCCTCTTGTAAGACACGGACCGCCCGGTAGGTCATGTCCTCAAGATTTCCGATGGGCGTTGCTACCAGATAGAGACATCCTGCCATTGCTCACTCCTCTGTATCCCCGTCAAAATAGAGCTTCTTCACCTCATCCGTGTAAATGCCCTGCTCCCGATAAATCACCAGGGGAGGCTCCGCCTTAAGCCAGCTTCGTCCCCCTCTGACCCCCTCCAGCAGAACCATATTGGGCTCCCGGTCCGCGTAGGGATAAACCAGGCGCATGCGCTTTGGCTCCAATCCGTAGTCGTGCATCAGAGTCATGATCTCCACCAGGCGAAAGGGCCTGTGGACAAAATAAGAATGGCCGCCGGGCCTCAATAGCCTGGCTGTCTCCCGAACCACATCCTCCAGGGAACAGAGCAGCTCATGCCTGGCAATGGCCATGGGACCCGATGGATTGGTCAGGCCATGCTTATTTGTCATATAGGGAGGATTGCAGGTGACCACATCAAAGGAGGCCGGGCCGAAGATCTCGTGGGCCCGCTTCAAATCCCCCTCCACAATCTCAATGCGGTCTTCCAGGCCGTTGAGACGGGCGCTTCTCCGGGCCATATCACAGGAATCCGCCTGAATCTCAAGCGCTTTGTATTCCGCCCCTCCATACCTGGCTTCCATCAGAATCGGAATGACACCGGTGCCGGTTCCAAGGTCCAGAACCCTGTCGCCCTCCTTATTATTGGCAAATGCCGCCAGAAGGAC
>NZ_DBHIDN010000035.1:3945-6976 GCF_057251025.1 Shuttleworthella sp. | reverse complement strand
TTTGGGCCCGCTCCGCCGGTCCGCTCTCTTTTCTGACCTCCCCTGTCCGGATAGGCCTTTTCCTGTCCGCCGCGCCGGTCACCGCGGGAATATCCCCCATCGGGATTCTGGTTTCTCCGTCTGCCTGTCCCGGCGCCTTCCCGCATGCGATTGCTCCTCTCGGGGCGATTCTCCCTGCTCCGCCGGCCCTCTTTGGCATGGTTTTCCCGCCTGTCCTGGTCAGAAAAGCTCCTCCGCTCTCTGCTGTCGGATTCCTGCTTCTCCGAGCTCTCCTGCAAAGTTCTTTTTGCCTGTCTGTCTTCTGCCGAACCTCTTCCTGCCTGACTGCGGTTTCCCCTTTGCTCTCGATTCTCCCGGTCCTCGGTCCTGTCTCTATCAGCCCGGCTGCCCGGCTTCCTGCGCCCCCTGTGCGCCACAAAGGTCAGCTCCTCCGCCGGATACTCCGCGATGTCTTTCTCATCGTCATTTTCAACGACGACCCTGGCGGTCTGGCGGAGGACATTGATATTCTGAACATAGCCCTCCTGCCCGTCCGGAATCGTGACAATATCGCCGACACGGGGCATCTTGGCATTGAGATACTCGTAGGTATCCTCCTCGTTTTTCAGACAGCACATAAGCCTGCCGCAGAGACCGGAGATCTTGCCGGGATTTAAGGACAGACTCTGCTCCTTGGCCATCTTAATGGAGACCGGAACAAAGTCCGTCAGCCAGGATTTGCAGCAGAGTTCTCTGCCACAGGGTCCGATCCCTCCCATAATGCGGGTCTCATCGCGGACGCCAATCTGGCGCAGCTCAATTCTGGTGTGAAAGACAGAGGCCAGGTCCCGAACCAGACTGCGGAAATCCACTCTCTCTTCCGCCGTGAAATAGAAGAGCAGCTTGCTGTTTTCGAAGGTGTATTCCGCGTCTACCAGCTTCATTTCCAGCCCGTGCTCACGGATTTTCTTCTTGCAGATGGCAAAAGCCTCTTTCTCCTTCTCCCGGTTCTGCTCCTGCCGTGCCAGGTCATCCTCCGTCGCCTTGCGGATGATCTCTCTGACCGGATGCCGGATCTTGTCGTCAGGAATTTGCCGGGGATTCATGCGAATCTCCCCCAGCTCCCTGCCTCTGGCTGTCTCCACTAAGACCTGATCACCGATCTTTAAATCCCGATCACCCGGGGAAAAATAATAGATCTTACCGGTGCCTCGAAAGCGCACACCTGTAATGCTTGCCATATTCTATCTCCGTTCTCCCCGCATGCGCTCCATGAGCTGCTGCAGAATTAAGTCTGTATTCACGTTCGCGGCATCCTTCCTTCGGCAGGATTCGACCCCCTCGAAGATCTCTTCCAAATGCCGGTAAGAAAGCCCGTCCGCCAGGCGTTTGACCTGATAGACCTGATCGGCGAAGATCAGTCTGTCGGCCTGTCCTGTCGCTTTATATAATAGCACATCGCGGTAGAAGACCATGAGCAGGTCCAGATAATCCGTCAGGGGCTCCTTCTTCTCTTCCATCTCACGAATCCAGGCGATCCGGTCCGCATAGGTCATCTCGGAAATGTGCCGGATCAGAGAGAGGACCATCTCCTTGCGATCGGCAAATTCCTGGGACTGGGCCAGAGCAATGGCCTTTCCCATATTGCCCTGGGCGAAGGCCACACTCATATCCGCCTGATAGTCCGGTATCTCGTAGCGCTTCATGAGCTCCCCGCGCACGAGAGCATCCGGCACCGGCTTTGTCTCCAGCAGGATACAGCGGGAGCGAATGGTCGGAAGAAAGGCCTGGGCATTCGTCGTCAGCAGGAGAATAACCGCATAGGAAGGCGGCTCCTCGATCGTCTTCAAGAGAGCATTCTGCGCCTGCTCATTCATCTTCTCCGCCTCATCGACGATATAGACCTTGTAATCGCTGTTGTAGGGCCGGATGACGATGTCGCTGTTGATCTGGCTGCGAATATCATCCACGGAGATGGTAGCCGGCTTCTCATGGGTCAGGTAGATAATATCCGGCTGATTGTGACTCATGGTCTGCCGACAGTGATGGCAGTGTCCGCAGGCGTCCGCCCCCTTCTCCTCGCAGAGCAGGGTCTGAGCGAAGGCCTCCGCCAGCATCCGCTTCCCGGATCCCTCCTCTCCGCTGATGATATAGGCATGAGAGACCTTCTGATTTTGCAGGGCATTCTGTAAATGCCCTTTCAGCTCTTCCTGTCCGATGATGTCCGCAAACCGCATAACTTCCTTCTCTCACTCCCCGCCGCCTGTCCCCGAATAAAAGCGGCGATCTGCCTTTTTGTCTCCTCCAGGTCAAGATTTTCAAAGCGATGACTGATCCCGGCCCGGCGCAATCTCTCCTCCGAGAAATCCTCCTGGTCCGCCAGAAATCGACGGCAGAGCTCCGCGTACCTGGGTTCTTCCTGTTGCCTCTCCCTGGCCAGAGCTCTGGCCAGCCGCTCCCCGTCGTCCAGCCAGACATAGATATCACTGACCGCTTTCTCTCCAAAGTAGGATCGTATCTTATGATAGGCCTCCGGCGTCGTAATCAGAAGATAATCATGGCTGATCAAGTCTATGCTGCCGTCATCTGCGGTGAAATAGCTCCACTCCCCGCACATGGTCTGATAACTGCGCCGCTCAATAACCCTGCCGGCATCGATCAGAGCCTGCATTCCTCTCTGATCCACGAAATGATAGTCGACGCCTTCTCTCTCCCCCTCCCGCATCGGACGCGTGGTATAGGGAATGACCGGCGTCAAATCAAGCGTCGGATCCTCCAGCAGTTTCTTATAAATACTGTCCTTACCTGAGGCGGACTTGCCCAGAATACAGAAAATCTCTGCCATAATTTCCTTCTACTCTCTCCCTTCGTCTTTCTTCCGATTCCCCTTAGCCTCCTGCTACGGCTCCATGGCACTTCCTTCCGCAGATCCTCAGCCTCCCTGCCGTGGCTCCATAGGCCTTCCTCCCGCAGAGCCTCAGCCTTCCTGCTGCTTCCTCCTGGCCCTCCTGCTGCTACACTCTGAGGGTGACCGCCTCCTCGGCAGGATTGT
>NZ_DBHIDN010000035.1:1463-3845 GCF_057251025.1 Shuttleworthella sp. | reverse complement strand
TCCTGGCCCTCCTGCTGCTACACTCTGAGGGTGACCGCCTCCTCGGCAGGATTGTAGAAGAATCTCTCATCTCAGGGCTCAGGTTTCCCATCTCTCAAAACCCAAGCTCTTCTCATCTCAAAGCCTAAGCTTTTTCACCTCAGTTCCAAACTTTTTTCTCTCAGGATCCCGGATTTTTTATTTCACTTCCGAGCTCTTCTCTCAGGACCCGGGCTTTTCCCTCTCTCAGGCCCTGCACCTTCAGCCCATCCTTCAGCGCTCTCTTGAGATAGAGGATGACACACTCTGTGATCTCTTCTCCGCTGTGAACCAGGGGGATCCCGGGCGGATAGAGGAGAATGGAGTCCCTGCTGACGCGGCCGGCGCACGCCTCCAGTTCCAGATCCTCCCACTTCTCCTCCAGGGCCTGCCAGGGCTCCAGAAGCTTCCTGCGCGGGCCATAGACAATCCCGTAATCTATGGCGCTGTCAACTCTGCCAACACTGTCATTTTTCCCGGCGCCATCAACTCCGTCAACACTGTCACTTTTCCCGGCGCCATCAATTCCGTCGGCACTGTCATTTTCCCCGGCGCTGTTATCTTTCCCGGCGCCATCAACTCCGTCGACACTGTCATTTTCCCCGGCGCTGTCATCTTTACCAGTGCCATCAACTCTGTCGGCGCTGTCATCTTTACCGATGCTGTCGACTCTGTCACCTCCTGACTGTTCCCCCAATGTCTTATCCTGCAAATTCTCCGGCATCGCGCCGGTCTCCCTCAAAATTCCATCAATCTCAAGCAGAGCCTTCTGCAGCCGCTGCAGCCCTTCGCTGGTATCCATAAGGGAGGTCATGGCCAGAGCATAATCAAAAGAGGCCATTTCCAATTCCAGCTGATAGTCCTTCCGCAGCCATTCCATCAGCTCCTGCCCCGTGAGATTGATTCGCGCGCAGGAGATGACGATCTTGCCCGGATCATCTGTCCGCAGAATCTCAAGCGCCCGCAAGCTCTCACAGGCCCTGTAAAAGTCCTTCAGATCGCGGGCATTTGCCTGAAAATAAGACTCCCCTTCCCGGCGCAGAAAGCGCAGGGCCGCCGCCGCCTGCCCCATAAGAATATAGGAGGGAGACGAGGTCTCCAGATAGTCGATCATATCCGACACCCGCTCCCGGTCAGCCCCTGAGCCATGCGGCAGGAGCAGGGCTGCCGTCATCGTGTAAAAGGGCAGGGTTTTGTGGAGACTGGTCACCAAAAGATCCGCCCCCTGATCCGCCATGGAGGGCGGAAAATAGGGGTGGAAACCGAAATGGGCTCCATGGGCGGCGTCCACCAGAAGCAGGGCTTCGTGGGCGTGCGCGACCCGCGCGATAGCAGACAGGTCTGACACCACCCCCTCATAGCTGGGCGAAGTGATCGCCACAAGTTTGACCTTCCGTCCCACCTCCTCCGCGGCGCACAAGGCCTCCTGAACGGACGCGGCTTCAATCGGCCCCTGAAGGCCGTTCGACAGGGCCCGGGGATAGACATATTCCACGGAAAAGCGACCCAGAATCGCCCCGTGGTAGATGCTCTTGTGACAATTTCTCGCCATGAGAAGACTATCGCCCGGCTTCAAATGGGCCAGAAGGCTGACCAGATTCCCCAGGGTGGATCCCCCCAGCAAAAGGCGGGCTTCCTCCACTCCGTAGAGCTCCGCCAGGTCTCGCTCGATATCCGCGATCATCCCGCTGGCATCGTGCAAATCATCGAAGCCCTCGATCTCTGTGATATCCATCAGATTCGGATCAAGGCTCCGGGGGAAACGGCGTTTGTGGCCCGGCATATGAAAAGGGTAGGCCTGACTCTTTCCATAGGCAAGCAGGGCCTGATCCAGAGCTCTCATCGACGCCCCCGATACTTGCGCACCCGGTTTTTACGCGCCCTTCTTCTTGCCCTTCTGCGCCTGGTCAAAATCAGGAAGGCAAGCGCCAGGAGGACCAGAATCAGAAGCACTGCCAGAAGAATCGGCAAAATTACAGTTCGAAAGCCCTTGCCGATCCCGTCAGAGAGGCCGCCAAAGAAATTTCCGATTGCCCTTCCAATCCCGGAGGCTCCAGACGCCTTGTCCTTCTGGTCAGAAGTATTTTGAGCCTTTAAGGACTGGCTTAGCAGGGATCGGCCTCCCAGGGACAGGGTCAGCTGATAAACCTCCTCTCCCCCCTTGTCCGAATTTCCCGCGTTTCCTGCGCCCGTACCCGCCTGTCCGCTGCTCTGATCTCCATCGTTCCCTGCGTCTGCGCCCGCCTGTCCGCTGCCCGCATTTGGGGAATTCGTTCCCTGTCCGTTTTTCTTCGGCTCAAGTTTAACGGCCAGATCCCGGACAGCGGCATCCTTTGGCAGAAGAAGGGTTCCCTTTGCCTGCCA
>NZ_DBHIDN010000035.1:0-1363 GCF_057251025.1 Shuttleworthella sp. | reverse complement strand
CCAGATCCCGGACAGCGGCATCCTTTGGCAGAAGAAGGGTTCCCTTTGCCTGCCAGGACAGCCCCTGTCTGCCGGACGCTTTGATCGCCTCATCCGCCTTGGACTGCAGGGTCTCATCCTCAAGAGAGACCTTGTGGAAATTCGCCAGCCCCCAGTCCATCAGGGCAATCGTGTCCTTGTAGCTGTCATTTCCTTCCGCGCACATGCTCACACAGACCAGCTTCCGGCCATCCCTCTCCACATAGGTGACCAGGGAATGCCTGGCCTCATCGGTATAGCCTGTCTTCCCTCCCTGACAGCCATCATAGAGGAACTTGCTTGTCTTGTTGGCGGAGAGCATGGCATGGGTATTGTTGAGGGGCGTGGGCTCCGCGTGTTTGTTGGTTGGCGGGATCTCATAGCGCCTGGTCCCGACCATCTTGCGAATGGTCTCGTTCTGATAGGCTTCTCTGGCAATCAGGGCCAGGTCATAGGCGCAGGTATAGTGCTGATCATCGTGCAGGCCGCTGGAATTGACAAAATGCGTATTGACGCAGCCCAGCTCCTTCGCCCGGTCGTTCATGGCCTGAATGAATGTATTGTAATCTCCCCCCATATCAGCGCCCACATGCTCCGCGATCGCGTATGCGCACTCATTGGCGGAGGCGAGCAACACCCCGTAAAGAGTCTGCTCCATGCTCATCTGCTCCCCCACATCTCTGGCAATGTGGGAGCTATTGGTCTCGTTCTTAAAAACCGCGTCCGAGGAGAAGGTGACGGTCTCATCGAGCTTGCTGTGCTCCAGAGCCAGCAAAGCCGTCATCAGCTTGGTCGTCGAGGCCGGATAGCGGGCCGTCTGATCCTCCTTGCCATAAAGGATCTCTCCGCTGTCCAGATCCATGAGGACGGCGGACGCCGACTGGATCTCCGGCTCCTGGGGCCAGGCCGCAGATGCCGCCTTTTCCTCCGCATAAACGCCCTTTGGCAGGGCGAACTGTCCCGCGGCCAAAAGAAGAGCCGCTGCCAAAATCAAAATTTTCCTGCTGTATGTCGTCAGTCGATGTAGATTCACTGTCATCCTCCGCATCCCTGCAATATTACTCTCTGAATCCCTGCGAAATCCATTGCTCCCTGAACCTCCGCAAAATTCATTTTCAGTATAGCGGTCTGCCCTTCGAACTGCCATTCGTCTCTTCGTCTGGACACGCTTTGTTCATAATTTGCCCGATATTTGGTCTTGCATTCCAAATATCTCTCCCATATAATATTCTTTGTCGCTGAGACAGATGGATTCTTATATCCGTTTTCTATGGGTCATTAGCTCAGCTGGCAGAGCACCTGACTCTTAATCAGGGTGTCCAGGGTTCGAACCCCTGATGACCCA
>NZ_DBHIDN010000034.1:0-10666 GCF_057251025.1 Shuttleworthella sp. | reverse complement strand
ATTCTATGATCAATGGGATTAGCCATCAACACGTTTTGTCCTATAACCCTGAAAACCCTCACTTTCTCCCCAAAAAGAGGGCAGATCTCCGCCGGATCGTCCGCGCTCTGGCGCAGTTGCGGTCCGTGGAGGCCAACCCTCTTTTTCATGTGATTTGATATGCCGAATCCCCTCTACAAGCTTGGCGGAGAGGCCTTTTCATGCAAGCGCAGAGTGTCCGCTTTAGGCGAAATACCTCTGCAGGAGGCCTGCGAATGCCTTGCCGTGACGGGCTTCATCGCGAGCCATCTCATGAACAGAGTCATGAATGGCGTCTAAGTTCAGAGCCTTAGCTCTCTTGGCCAGGTCGGTCTTACCGGCGGTAGCACCGTTCTCGGCCTCAACGCGAAGCTGCAGGTTCTTCTTGGTGGAGTCGGTCACAACCTCACCCAGCATCTCAGCGAAGCGAGAGGCGTGATCAGCCTCCTCATAAGCGGCCTGCTTATAATACATGCCCACCTCGGGATAGCCCTCGCGGAAAGCAACGCGGGACATGGCCAGATACATGCCGACCTCAGAGCACTCACCCTCGAAGTTGGCGCGGAGGTCCGCCTTGATATCCTCGGGAACATCGGCTGCCACACCGACCACATGCTCAGCGGCCCAGGTCATTTCACCGGACTGCTCGATGAACTTCTCACGGGGGGCCTTACATACGGGACAAACTTCGGGAGCCTGGTCTCCCTCAAATACATAACCACAAACACTGCATACCCATTTTGACATATGAAAACTCCTTTCGAGGTCCTGATTAGGACTCACTTAATTGATGTGATTGTATTGTAAGCAATGAAAAAATCCCTGTCAATAGTAAATGCGAATAATTATCAAAAACTTTCAAAACGGCTGATATAAAAGGGAAAAGAATGGCGAACGATGAGAGCAGAGAGTTCGTTTCGGGATTCCGGAGGCTATTTTTAAGCCTTGGAACATGCGCAGGTCATGCCCGGTGGGCTGTCTCTCTTTCCCGGATCTGCTATAATCGCAAGCGTCGGGACAGAGAGAAGGATTGATTGGGGGAAGAGATGGCCCATGCGCATGTGAGGGAGTCCGATATGGAGAAGAGCAGCGAATACTATATGAAGGAGGCCATTCGTCAGGCTAGGAAGGCGGAGGCAATCAGGGAAGTCCCGATCGGCTGTGTGATTGTGCGAGAGGGAAAGGTGATTGCCAGGGGCTACAACCGGCGCAATACCGACCACAGCGTCCTAAAGCACGCGGAGATCAGCGCAATTCAAAAGGCCTGCCGCAAGCTGGGGGACTGGCGGCTTGAAGACTGCACCCTCTACGTAACCTTAGAGCCCTGTCAGATGTGCGCGGGAGCCATCGTCCAGGCCCGAATCCCAAAAGTCGTGATCGGAGCTATGAATCCCAAGGCGGGAAGTGCAGGGTCTGTCATCAATATCCTGCAGATGCGGGAGTTCAACCACCGGGTGGAAATCGAGAAGGGCATTCTGGAAGAGGAGTGCTCCGACCTGCTCCGATCTTTCTTTGAGGAATTGCGGCGGGAGGCCAAGGACAAGCAGAGGACCGGAGATAAGCGGGAGGAATTCTGAGAAGGGCATCGCTTTCAGGTCGGGGGCTTGAGCGACTTCGGGATGCTTGCCCTGCCCCGCGAGGTGCTTGGCGAGATGCTTCGGCCCGGCGCGAGATTGACAGGGGGGCTTTGTCGCCGCTATAATAGCGGGGTGCAGGAGCCGCCCCCGGCAGGTGGCGTTGATATCCGGGTCCCGAGCAATGAGAGCCTGTGAACCGTGTCAGGTCAGGAATGAAGCAGCACTAAGCAGGAATTCCCGTGTGCCTCGGGGACGCCTGGGTTGAGTCAACCACCGGGGTAACGTCCTGCGTTTTTTGCTTGAAAGCGGCCTCCGGCGCGCAAAAAGCCGGATTGCTTTTGAAAATACGGATCTTCGGACAAAGGGATGTCATCTGGTCTTGTACCGGTGGCGTCTTTTTTTCGGAGGGCCCGGATACTTTCATCGACGCCTGAGAGGTCAAACTTGGCGACGCTAAAGCAGGGCAAGCGCAGCCCTTTTATGGTATGATTAGGGCCGTAACAAGTGCGTTAAATTGGGAGATTTTCATGAGCGCAAAAGACGATAGCGAGAAGATATTGCGTGAGATCCATGTGCTTCTCGCAGACGCAGAACCGTATGAGAAGAGCAAGCTGGATGTCATCGTCAATAAGCGGGAGATCCTCGATCTTCTGGACCGACTGACGGAGGCGACAAGCCGAATGCCGGATGAGCGTGAATTAACCTTGGCCGAGAGGGACAAGGCCTATCGCGAGGACAAGCGAAAGGGAGAGGAGATCATATCTAAGGCGAAGCAGAAGGCGGAAGACATCTATGCGGCTTCTGTGATCTACACGGACCGTTCCCTCGAGGAGATCCAGAACCTGGTCAAGAGGACCAGTGAGGAGATGGATGGGATCTACCGGCAGATGAAGGATGCGGTCGGGGCGGAGCTTCGGCATATCAGGAACAATCAGACGGAGCTCCACGGCCAGCTGCAGGACCTGGCGGATACACAGAAATACCTGCGCCTCATTGAGGAGGAGAATCGGAGAATCGCCAAGGAGAAGGAGAAGGAAGCTGACCTGAGCGGGACTTCCGTTCCAGCCTCTTCTGGGCGGCCGGTATCACAGATTCAAGTCAATCCGGAGTATTTTAAGAGACGGGCCCGGATGCTGGCGGAAAATGAGACGAAAGAGGAGGTCGCAGACGGCAAGGCTGCGGATGCGAGCAAGACTGCCGACGCCGACAGAGTCGGCGGCGACAGCAAGGCCTCCGATCCCGGCAATACCCGGGAGGACTTAGACGCTCTTGGCCGGGAGATGCGAGGAGGCGGGCTTGGGCAGGGAGAAAATACGGTGGACAAGGTCCTGAAGATTTTTCGCAAATCCGGGGATTCTTGAATTGGTCAGGATCATTTCCTATAATTTTCGTGCAGAGCCTTTCTGCAGATGTGAGAGACAGAGTTGAATTCCTCCGACGGAGGATTTGGATGTGGGGATTGTATGAAGTTATTCGAAACAGGCGCTTATCTTCTTGACGGCAGAGAGATTATTGCCGATGGGCCGCAGGTTGCGGAGGCAGTTCGCGCTGCCGGCGGCAGGGTTCCAGACCGCGAGGAGGCAAGAAAAGAGACCATTGCCTACCAGATCCTGCGCGATCACAACTGCGGGGACGACATGAGGCAGTTGAAAATCAAATTCGACAAGCTGACATCTCACGATATTACCTATGTAGGAATCATTCAGACGGCCAGAGCCTCCGGCCTGGAGCGGTTTCCCATCCCCTATGTTCTGACGAACTGTCATAACAGTCTCTGCGCCGTCGGGGGTACGATCAATGAGGATGACCACATGTTCGGCCTCTCTGCGGCCAGAAAATACGGCGGTGTCTATGTGCCCCCCCACCAGGCGGTTATCCACCAGTACGCCAGGGAAATGTTGGCTGAAGCCGGGAAGATGATTCTCGGAAGCGACTCGCATACCCGCTACGGCGCGCTCGGGACCATGGCCATGGGAGAGGGCGGCCCTGAGCTGGTCAAGCAGCTGCTGGGCAGAACCTATGATATAGACCTGCCCCAAGTGGTCGGCGTCTATATGACCGGGAAGCCGGCCAAGGGGGTCGGGCCCCAGGATATCGCCCTGGCCATCATCGGGCGGGTGTTCGACTGCGGCTATGTCAAGAACAAGGTGATGGAGTTCGTCGGGCCCGGCCTGGCCAATCTCTCGATGGACACAAGGATCGGAATCGACGTCATGACGACGGAGACCACCTGCCTGTCCTCGATCTGGCTTACAGATGAGAAGACAGAGGACTTCTACGAGATTCACGGCCGCAAGGAGGCTTATAAGAGACTGACGCCCGGCAAGCTGGCTTACTATGACGGCATGATCGAGATCGACCTGTCCTCGATCAAGCCTATGATTGCCATGCCCTTTCATCCCAGCTACACCTATCCCATCGAGGAGGTCAACCGAAATCTGACGGATATCTTAGATCAGGTGACCGAGCGGGCCAGGGTCTCTCTGGGTGATCAGGTCCACTACTCTCTGAGGGACAAGATCCGAGACGGCCGGCTCTATGTGGACCAGGGGATCATCGCCGGATGCGCCGGCGGCGGTTATGAAAATATTACGGACGCAGCGGATATTCTCCGGGGAGCAGATATCGGCTCGGATGCTTTTAGTCTGAGCGTCTATCCGGCCTCGATGCCGATCTATATGCAGCTGATTAGGGACGGATCCGCCGCCTCTTTGATTGCGGCAGGGGCTGTCTTCAAGACGGCCTTCTGCGGTCCCTGCTTTGGGGCGGGAGATACCCCGGCCAACGGGGGATTCTCGATTCGCCACTCGACCCGCAACTTCCCCAACCGCGAGGGATCCAAGATCCAGGAGGGCCAGATCTCCTCGGTTGCCCTGATGGATGCCAGGTCCATCGCGGCGACTGCGGCTAATCGGGGTTATCTGACAGCGGCGACAGATGTGGATGCTGACTTTACGAAGCCCAAGTACTTCTTTGACCGGTCGATTTACCGGAAGCGGGTGTTCGATTCCAAGGGGCAGGCAGATCCGGATGCAGAGCTGCAATTCGGCCCCAATATCAAGGACTGGCCGCAGATGAGCCCTCTGCCGGAGAACCTGATCCTGAAAGTCGTATCCGAGATTCACGATCCGGTGACAACGACGGATGAGCTGATCCCCTCCGGAGAGACTTCTTCCTATCGGTCGAACCCGCTGAAGCTGGCCGAGTTCGCCCTCTCCCGCAGGGACCCGGCCTATGTCGGACGCGCCAAGGAGGTGCAGAAGGCACAGCTGGCCATAGAAGCTGATTCTTGCCCGGGGGAGGCGCTTCCGGAACTCCATGAAATTATGCAGGCGATCAAGGGACGATTCCCTGAGATCAGCCGCCATGTCATCGGGGTGGGGAGCACCATCTTCGCGGTCAAGCCCGGCGACGGAAGCGCGCGGGAACAGGCGGCTTCCTGTCAGAAGGTCCTGGGGGGCTGGGCCAATATCGCCAACGAGTATGCCACCAAGCGCTACCGGTCAAACCTGATCAACTGGGGTATGATTCCATTTACCATTCCAAGAGCAGAGCTCCCCTTTGCCAATCTGGACTATCTCTTTGTGCCCGGGATCCGCAGGGTGATTGAAGAGGGGCAGAAGAAGGTCAAGGCCTATCTGGTCAGAGAGGGTTACCTGGTTCCCTTTGATCTGTATCTAGACCCGATGACCGAGGATGAGCGACAGATTATCCTGGACGGATGTCTGATCAATTACTACAGGGCAGGTAGGAAATAGACCTGATCAGCCGGTCGTCTTCGACCGGCTGCAGGTGTTTATAGAGTTAGAAGCCAATTTCGAGAGGACAAGATTGTGGATAGATATGAATACAAAGAAATGATCGATCGCGTGCGCAGTCTGATTGAGCAAAAAGAGATGGATGAAGCGGCCCGCCGCCTGGATGAGACCAATTGGCGGAAGGTGCCGAGCGTCAATGCCCTGATGAAGGCGGCGGAACTGTATGAGGAGGTCGGCCGCTTGGACAGCGCCAAGGAACTTCTCATGCTGGCGCATGAGAGAAGTCCGATCGGTCGGATGGTGATTTACCGCCTGGCCCTGGTCTGCATTCGCCTGAAGGAATTCGACGAGGCCCGGGAGTATTATGCGGAGTTCCTGGAGATTGCCCCCCATGACAGCTTGCGCTATGTCATTAATTACCAGCTCTCTCGCGCCAGAGGCGCCAGTGATGAGGACTTGATCTCGATTCTGGAAGACCTGAAGGAGCATGATTTCTTAGAGGACTGGGCTTTGGAACTTGCCCTCTTCTATCAGAAGACCAGGCAGATTGACAAGTGCGTCAATCTCTGCAATGAAATCATCCTCTGGTTCGGAGACGGTCCTTACGTGGAGAAGGCTCTGGAACTGAAGATGATTTATGCCCCCCTGGATCCCGATCAGGAGGACATTTACATAAAACTTCGCGACAAGCACAGGGATGAGATCAAGGAGATCTCAAACCAGACCGAGGAGGCGGACAGAGAGGGGACGTCGTCTGCGACCATGCCTCTTCCGGAGATCACGATTCCGTCGGCCAAGTTCAACACGGTCAACTTGCAGGAGAAGATCAAGGAGAATATCGAGGAGATTATGAGGGCCACAGCGCCGGATCAGGTGCGGGAGAAAATGGAGAATATCAAGGAACTGACCGATGAGCTCCCCTTCCTGCGCGTATCCGAGGGAACGAGAGAATTGGGCGTTCAGAGGGAGCAAGAGACGCAGAAGCGGATTGATCAGGATCTGCGCGACCGCTACAAGGGCCTGGGGATTGACGATGACGGTCAGATTTCGATGGATGTTCCGGACCGGTCAGAGGATGACATACAGATTGCGGGCCAGCTCTCCATTGAAGATGTGGTGAAGGACTGGGAGAAGACCCGCAAGGAGGCGGAAGAGGCCCTAAGACAGGCGGGAGAGAAGAAATTGGCGTCAACCAAGGCCCAGGCTCTGGTGGAAGCCAATGAGATTATGGAGCGGCTGACAGGAGTCCTGCCCCGCCTGGAAGCCGGAGCGTCGGTTGAGGATCTTGTGGAGGAGGAAATGCTAAATCATGCCTCGGCAAGACTGCAAGCGGCAGCAGGCGCTGCCACGGAGGACGGATCAAAGGTAGATTACAGAGAGGCCCGCAAGGCGGTTTCTGATATTAATAGCATGCTGCAGCGGGAGATCGACCGCCTGAGCAAAAAAGAGGCGCCGGTGGGTGAAGCGGAAAAGGCAGAAGACAAGGCGGAAGTGATGCCTGAGACGGAGGTAGCAGCTGAGGCTGAGGTCGATGACGGCCCCATCATCCCTGAGTACGATTTCAGTGAGCCGGGCCAGACCGATGCGCCCGAAGGGGAAGAGTCGGAGAGCGAATCGGAAGAGGCCGCCTCCGAGACAGAGGACGGGGCGGAAGAAGCCGCGTCTGAGACGGAGGACGGAGCGGAAGAGGCTGCGTCTGAGACAGAGGATACGGCGGAAGAGGCCGCATCCGAGAGGGAGGACGAGGCGGAAGAGGCCGCATCCGAGACAGAGGATACGGCAGAAGAGGCCACATCCGAGAGGGAGGACGAGGCAGAGGAGGCTGCGTCTGAGACAGATGATACGGCGGAAGAAGCCGCATCATCTGTTCTGGGCGGCGATATCTCTTCCAGATTTGCCAATGAAGAATTTGTGATCGAAGAAGAGGAGGAAGAGGAAGAAGCGCCGGCTCCGGAGGAGGTCCCCGAGCAGGCAGCAGAGGAAGAGCCGAGGCGGGATGCGATCGAGGAGGCCTTCCACATGCAGGCGACCCGCGCGTCCTGGGTGACGGACGATCAGGAATTTAACTCCGTCGAGAGCATGCAGGCATCCAATATCTTCTATAACAATACGGGAGCGAACACCGGGGAAGATGATCTGCCAAGGAAGTTGACGGATGAGGAGAGGGATCGCTTTTCCTCTTATGTCGCAATCGAGGGCATGGAGGCTCACCTGAGCCGGGCTCTGGAGGGAGTCAAGAAGAGTCTGCTCGGCGAGGGCAAGAGAACGCACCTAAAGATCGTGGGATTTGATGGGTCCGGCAAGACGAATCTGGCAACCGGCGTGATAGAAATCATGCAGAGGCAGATCCAGCTTCCCAGCGGCCCCGTCGGGAAAATCAATGCGGATAAACTCAACGAGAAGAATGTCATCAATCTGTTCGACAGAATTCGCGGGGGCGCCCTGATCATTGAGAAGGCGGGTGATTTGTCGAGAGTATCTGTCGCCACACTCAATACGCTTCTGGATACGGATACAAGCGGGGTGCTTATGATTCTCGAGGGAGACATGGACTCTCTGCAGAAGATGTTTACCATGAACCGGTCTTTCGCGTCCAAGTTCACAAATGAGATCCGGATCCCGGTCTTTACGACGGATGAACTGGTGGCTTTTGGCCGGTCTTATGCCAAGACCAATGGCTGCACCGTTGATTCGATGGGTATCCTGGCTCTCTACAACCGCATCAATATGATCCAGAAGATCGATCAGCCCACTTCCCTGAGCGAGGTAATTGAGATTATGGATCAGGCGATGGCGCGGGTTAAGTCCCGAGGCATTAAGGGGACATTTTCTCGTCTGGGCAGCAAGAAGAGTGATGCAGAGGGACGCCTGATCCTCCACGAGAAGGATTTTGGGGCTTGATGAATAGGGTGATGGATTTGTTGAAGGAAATCGGATCCGGACTTCGGAAGTTTTTTCGAGCGCACTGGAGGATCATCCTGGTGATCCTCCTTCTCCTGGGAGGGATCCTGCTCGCTCTTTTTCTGCAGAGCAGGCGGCAGTACAGGACCTATAGCGTTATTTCCAGCAAGAAACTGGATGATGCGGGAGGGACCAGCTACACTCTCTTTCAGGGCAATATTCTCGCCTACAATGTGGACGGGTGCTCTTACACGAGCACGGGCGGAAATCTGCTCTGGAATCAGTCCTATCAGATGAGCTCGCCGCAGGTGGAGATGAGCGATGGCTATCTGATGATTTATGACCGCGGCGGGACCGGGATCTATCTCTTCTCGAAGACCGGAAATCAAACGCATATCACAAGCAGTCTCCCCGTCGTAGAGGCCAAGATCGCCGACAATGGGTCTGTAGCTGTTCTGACGCAGAACAACAAAGTGGGTTATCTGCGCCTCTATAATATCGACGGGAATCTGACGGCCGGCGGAGAAGTACATCTGGAGACAACGGGTTATCCGGTTTCGATTGCCTTCTCCTCGGACGGTCAGCGCCTGGCCCTGGCCCTGGTGGATGTCAGCGGAGGAAAAGTCAACTCCGGGATTCAGATCTATGATTTTGGCGCAATCGGCAAGAACCTCGACAAACACATCGTCGCGAAATTCGATTACGAGGATAGCCTGATCGGGGAGATTGCCTATATCAAGGACGGAAATTTGCTCGTCTATACGGATCAGAAAATCCTGATCTATCACAATCACGCGAAGCCGGGCCTGCTCAATGAGCTGCCGGTGGCAGGGCAGATCCGGAGCGTCTATTACAACAAGAATTATTTCGGCTATATCGCGGTCGGCGATCCTGCCTCGGGGCAGTCAACGACCAGGCTATGCACCTTTAACAATCGGGGCCGACGCGTGACGGACGCCTTGCTTGACACAAACTATAGCCGGGCGGAACTGCTTGAGAACAATGAGGTCGCGCTCTACGCCGAGAAGAAGCTGGCACTGTATAACCTGGCCGGGACTCGCAAGTTCATGGGGAATTTGAAGAGTCCGGTGACTGAAGTGATCCCCGGGAGCACAAGCAGAGAGTATCTTTTCATCTGTGAGGGGACACAGGAACACGTCAAGCTAAAGTAAGGTGGTTTTATGGGAAACGGAAACGTGAATATTGCCCTGCTTATTTTTGGGCTGATTCTTTTGATCCATCTGGTTCGAGGCGCAAAAAAGGGTGCCCTGAAGATGCTCTTCGGCCTGCTGTCCTGGATCTTTATTCTGGTCTTCGTCCTGCTGGCTACGCCTCAAATCGACCGGCTCTTGACGGATTACACACCCCTCGACGAAATGATCCAGGAGAAGGTCGCGAAGCAGACCCAGGCACGGTGGGAGAGGCAGAAGGCTACTGTGACCAGGCAGGTGACGGAGGATCTGAAAAAGAAGATCCAGGATCAGGCATCGCCGCTGGCGAAACTGGGCCGGGATATTTCGGAGGAGACCCGACTCCCTCTGAACCTCATGGAGACCTATCTCAACGATTGTGCAGATCGAATCTACGCAAAATTACCGGAGCCCCTGCAGAAAATCTACCGGAAGGGGCAACTGAAGCTTCAACTTACGACAGACCAGATGGAGGGGACGATCCGGGAGTCCGTGGACCAGGCGGGCAAGAATCTTGCAGATCAGCTGGCAGCTGCAATTACGGGCTGGCTGATGCGGGTCATCGCCTTCCTGCTTGCGCTTGTGATCGCCAGAATCCTGGTTGCGATTGTCGCGGCTCTGATCGATACGGCCAGTCACGTACCGGTGATCAGCGGGATCAGCCGAATGCTGGGAGGCCTTATGGGGCTTGGAATCGGGCTTATCGATGTCTGCTTTTTCATGTTTCTGATTGAGATATTTTCCTGGACAACCTTGGGGGCCTACTGGACAGATCAGATCCAATCGAGCGCGATCTTGAACTTGATCAGCGGATTGAACCCGCTGACACTGATCATTCGCTGAGAAAAGGCCCGGATGTATGACATAAGAGAGACCGGCGGCAGGCAGGAGGGGATCTTATAGCCCCTCCTGTTTGTCGCTGGTGCGCATTTGTTTTCGGGAAGATTTAGTGGTCGAAAAAGAGAAAAGCACAAGATCTGGACCGGGATGGAGATGTGGAAAAGCCCATAGAATCAATGGTTGACAGGGTATAGGCTCTTTGATAATATAAACTTTGCACCGCGAGAGAGGGCTTGAGAAAAGGAGAAAATTGCCTGGATTTCAAATCAATGCTTGACAAGCAGATGTGATTTAGGTATCATGATCAAGTTGCTACTCAAGAGGTGCGACAAGTTCTTTGATAACTGAACAATGAAACAACCTTGAAAGATTCTAAGAGAAT
>NZ_DBHIDN010000033.1:0-11505 GCF_057251025.1 Shuttleworthella sp. | reverse complement strand
ACAGATTCTATGATCAATGGGATTAGCCATCAACACGTTTTGTCCTATAACCCTTTGATTCCCCCCATGACATAAAATCCCTTCCCGACGCGGCAGCACCTGCATCGGGAAGGGATTTTTGTGTTCTTCTTGCATTTGGGACTTATAGGGTCACCCCATCCTTGAAGATAGCGATATCTCGGCAGTCGTGGAGCTCTGCCCGGGTTCTCTGGCCGGAGGCCACATCGAGAACGAAGTCCAGGAGCCGGTCGGTTTCTCTTCTCAGTTCTCCTCCCCGCAGAGAGCCGCAACTTCTTCCTTCTCCGGCATCATGCGAAGGGCGCCCCGTCTCCTGACGATGAGAGAGGCAGCCGCATTGGCCCGCTTTAGCATCCGGCTCAGGTCCTGATCCGTCAGTCCCCGGAGCATGCTCTCTGCGCCGGATTGGCCCGCTTTGGATCCCTCATTTTGACTCGCGAGTCCATCCGCCCTCTCCAGGAGGAAATTCAGCATACTGCCCGTGAAGGTGTCCCCCGCACCGGTTGTATCTATGACCTCCTCGGCCGGGTAGGATCCGGCCGAGACGACCCGGCCCTCATAGTAGGCCTTGCTGCCCTGGTCTCCCAGAGTGACGCAGATCAGCCTGGTTCCGAACTGCTCCTGCAGGGACTTGGCCGCCCGGTCGTAGTCCCTGATTCCGGTGAGGAACTCAATCTCATTGTCCGAGATCTTCAGAACCTGACACCGGCTGATTCCATAGAAGATGGCCTTCTTGGCGTCCTCCAGATCGCTCCAGAGGGGCGAGCGCAGGTTGGGGTCAAAGGAGATCAGGGCTCCCGCCTCCTCAGCCAGAGCGATCGCCCGCTTCGTCGCCTCCCGGCATCCCGGGTCCGTCATGGACAGGGTTCCAAAGTGGAAAATCCGGCTCTGCCTGATCAGGTCTTCTCTCAGATCTTCCACAGACAGCATCATATCAGCCCCCGGATTGCGGTAGAAGGAGAAGTCCCGGTCTCCGTTCGCCAGCTTGTGGACAAAGGCCAGAGTCGTATGCACCCGTGGATCGAAACAGAGCCCCTGGGTATCAATGCCGCAGTCCTTAAGGATTTCGGCCAGCTTCCTTCCGAAGGCGTCCTCCCCCACCTTGCCGATAAAGGCCGTCTTGCGCCCGTACTTGGCAAGCATGGCAAGGACATTGCAGGGTGCCCCGCCGGGATTGGCCTCTAAGAGGCTGTTTCCCTGCTCTGAGAACCCATTCTCCGTGAAATCAATCAGCAACTCGCCCAGGGCCAGAACATCGTACTTTTTCATCAAAGATCCTCCGCATGCAGACTTTGCTACTCCTTTATTATAGCTCTTTTCCCTCTTCCGGTTCATTCCAGGATAATTGACAGACGCCTCCCCGGCTACTGACCGCGATTCGAAGCTTCCCGTCGGCCCCCAGAGAGAGCAGGCGGGGGTAAGACATAATCCCCCGATAGCCGCCCTCCTCCGAGGGACCATGGTCCTTGATCCAGGGCATCCACTCCCAGCCCCCCGGCCAGGCGATGGAAATCAGGCGGCCCAGACGATCGCGCTGTTCTTGATGTAAGTCAGAACATGGCTGGTCGTAAAGATTGTCGTGAAGTTCTCCAACGTTAGCCCCTTGGGCCAGGAGAAGGGCTCGGTCAAGAACTCCCGGTTGGATCGAAAGGCCGCCCAGCTCCTGCTTGAGGGCATCTCCTCCCCCGACTTCAAGGGAGCCGCCTTCAAGACCCCTTATCAGCTGTTCCGCAGGCAGAGCGTCCGGCAGTTGCTGGACTGACTACGGAAACATGCGCCGCCGGGCGCACCGAAAGGACCGAAAGAACCGCTGAAGTCCCTGATTTACAGGTCTTCAGCGGTTCTTATCGGTTTACTCTTATGACCGGTCTCACTCTTTGCGCTTTGCCTTGCCTCCACGGATGATGGCCAGGCGGACTCCGGTAAGGGCAGTCCCCAGCAGAAGCGCGGCTGCTAATTCCGCCCATGGGAGTCTCCGGTCTGCCGTCCGCGGCGCCTTGGATTTCACTGTCCCCTGCCCGGCAGCACTTTGGCTGCTGCCCCCGATTTGGCCGGACTCCTTTTGCTTGAGAGAGGATGACCCATCTTTTGCCCCGGGATCTTTCTTGGCCGGGTCCGTCTTACCCGGATCGTCCTTGCCCGGGTCATCCTTGCCCGGGTCCGTCTTGTCCGGGTCTGTCTTACCCGGATCGTCCTTGCCCGGATCATCCGGCTTGACCGGCTTGGTCCGGTACTTCTCAATGGGAGGCTTGGGATCAATCCCGGTCCTCCAGTAGAGGTCTTTTAGGGGATCATCCGCACCGATTGCCTCACTCTGAACCCCATCGGCCAGGTATTGCCCGGGACTGGTCAGCCGGATCTTTTCACCGAGCGCCTTGCCGGGTGTGGCGTTTCTCAGCTTGCTCGCATTGGCCCCCTGGAGGAAGGCCTCCTCCGTCTCAATGCTGCCCTGTCCTGTGACCGCGCTTCCGCCGGTCCCCCAGAGCACATCGCCTCCGACTGCTACGACCTTTCCCTTTCCTGTGATCTTGCTTTCCTTCTCCAGTTCAATGGCAGTGCCCCCCTCGCGATCCAGAAGAACCTTGCCCGGGCCTCCGAAGGCCGCCAGCAGGGCTCCGTCCTCCAGCTGCAGCTGACCGTTCACGCGAAGGGCGGTCTGGCCGATATCCCTTCCGGCATCATCTCCCTTGATGAAGACCTGGCCCTTGACCGTCACCTTGCCACTTGCTGTCACAACAGGCTCCGATGTCGTCCGGTCGGTCCTCTGTCCGTTGGCCAGATAGTTGGCATGGGAGTAGATCGCCGCATTCTCCACAATGGCACCGTCTGCCAGGCGAAGCTGACCGCAGATGGACGCCCCTGTCATGAACCTGCCCGCGAAGGAATCGTAATTCATAGAGAAGCTGCCGCCGTCCCGCACGTCGATGATCCCCTGCACCGAGGAGTCCAACAGGTTCAGCTTGCCTCCCTTCTCCACGACAATGCGGACACTGCTCAGGATCTTCATGTTCTTGATGGTCAGATTGCAGCCCTTGGGGATGTAAAGGGTCTGTGGAATCCTGCCCTTCTCTACATCCGACCAGGCGATATCATAGCCTAAGACGCCATAGGTTCCGCTCTCATGGGAGCCGAACCAGGCTTCTAAGTCTGCCGGTACCCGAACCGCATTGTCCTCTCCCGGCACATTGCTGCCGAACTCCCGAATCGCCCAGGGCTCCATGATATCCCAGGCCATGTGTCCGCTGGCGTACTTCTTGAGATTCTCCGGCTTCAGCCGATCCGCCAGCTTCTCCTGGCCGGAATAAATGGTGAAGGGAAGGCTGTTGCTGCTAGCCGTGCGTCCCTGCTGGTCTGCGACAGAAACGGAGACCAGATAGTGGCCCGGATCCTTGGGTGTTCCGCTTAAGGTCAGACTGCTGGACAGGGTCAGATAGCGGCCCTCCATCCCACTCCGATTTCCCGCGGGTGTGCCCTTAGCCGTATCGGGAACCAGGTCTACCTTACACCGGTTGGGATCCAGCCGGATCTTGGACTGATGATCCAGCTCCTCCCAGTCCTTCTCGGTCGGCTCCTGTCCCTTCTTGACCAGGGCCCCATAGACCTTGACCCTGCTGTTCTTGTTGGATGAGGCTCCGCTCAGGCTGGCGCTTGTGACGCCGTCATAATTCTTCTGCCCCTTGATGGCCGCCTCGAAGGAGCCCTCCAGCTTGACCTTGAGCTCGTAGGGATCTCCGCCATTGTCATCTGCGACCAGGCTGGCCTTGCCGTCGGTGTCGACGACAAACTTGAAGGTCAGATCCTCATATCCGTCTGCCTTGATGCAGATGCTGTCCCCGCTCTTTAGGATGGGAACGGTCTGAGCCGCGCTGAAATCCTTGGAGGCGAAGAGGAGCTGGTTGGAATCCGTCTTCTTCTGGTATTTGCCGCCGCTGCTGGGATTATAGGGGACCTCGCTCCAGGTCTTTTTGTTGACCAGGACCTCTTTTACCTTGGAGACATACGAATCCGCACCAGTGATCCCGATCTTCCAGAGGCTGCCCCAGGAGTCCTGGCTGAGCTTCAGCTGGCTCAAGCGGATCTTCCCCGGGCTTGTGTTCCCGCTGCCCGGATCGCCAGTTCCTGACGGATCCGTCTGGCCGCCCGGATTATCAGCTCCTGACGGATCCGTCTGGCCGCCCGGATTGTTCTTCTCTATCGTCGCCTTGTATGTGTAGGGATAGACGGCCGCATTCTTCTCCACCCGAACCGTGATGGGCTTATAGCCCTCCGCCTCGATCTGAATCTTGGCCGGATACTCCGGGTTCACCAGCTTCAGGGCCCGGTAGCTCCCATAGGCTCCCACGACATCCGCCAGCTGCCAGACCTTACCGGAAGTCCCCCAGCTGATCGTTCCCTTGCTGTACTTGCTTCCGTTGACGGTCACCTGGCTGATCTGATTCATCCAGTTTGAATCTGCAAATTCCAGATTCAGCGTCTCCGGCAGGAAGCCTGTGACTGCAGCGCTCTTGACCTCTGCCGGCCCCTTCTGCTTCTCCGCGGCCGACACCGGCAGGAAGCAGCTTGTGATTGCGAGCAGGGCCGCCGCAAACAGGCTTCCCCCTCTTCCGATTGCTCTTCGCACCTCTCTTCTCCTCTCTTCGATGGCCTTATGGAAATCGCTGACGAGCTCGCGTTTTTCTTGTTAGCGATTGCTAACTTAAGAGGAAATATTAGCAGATCCGATTTTCGCTTGTCAATGGCCCCTAACAAAAAACCTCCCCCGCCTTTCGGCGAGAGAGGTTCCTCTAATTCATCCTTATGATCGCTGGACCCGGTGCTTCTTAATATCCTCCGTAAGAGAAGGTTCCCCACCTCTTGAGCAGGGTTCTGATATTGCCGCCGAATCTGCGGTTGACCTGCTTGGTCAGGAAGGCCTGGTGGCTGGCATGGCTGTCGACGCCCGCATAGCCGGATCCGGTCTGCCCGAATCCTCTTCCCTCAATGGTGTGAACCACCCAGGTGGCCTCCTCCACAGAGAGGGAATCGATCAGGCTGTCAAGCCCGGTGGACTTATGATAAGCGGCTCCGTTCCTGTGCCCAGGAATCGACAGAAGCAAGCTGGCAACCCTGCGGGCATTGCCGGTTCCTGCCATGACAAGCAGTCCGTTCGAGCCGAAGTAGGGGCTGGTCGCACTGACATCTGCAGAGCCGGAGTCCTGCACATTGTCCTCAGTCTCAGCAGAAGCCTCTTGCGCGCTTGCCGCCTCCCTGGCTGCCTTCTCTCTGGCCGCCTTGGCCTTCGCTGCCTTCTCCTCGGCCGACTTGGCTTTCTTGGCCGCCTCAGCTTCTTCCTTCACCCTGGCTTCCTCTTCATCAGACTTCCTCTTGGCCTCGGCGATGGTATTGCCGCCGGTCTGGGAGAGAGCCTCTGCCGCCCTGGTCGTGACCCCCTGGGACAGGTCTGTCACAGTCGCCTCTGTCTCTGCAGCGGTCTCAGTCTCTCCTACCAGGTCGACCCGGTTCTGGCTGACACTGGCTTCCGTAGACTGAGAAGAAGCCATGGCAGGGTCTCCCGTGCTTCCCATGGTCTGCAGGGACATGGCCCCGGAGAAGACCGTAGTGGCAATCAGAAGACCGACTGCCAGGCGGTTCTGCAGCTTGTGTTCCGTCAATGACTGACGCAGGTTCTTGATTTTGTTTTTAACATTTTTGTTATCCATGGCTCTTATTATTACATAAATGTTACAAATGTCAAGGCCCTATGAAATATCTCTGTGATGTTTTCTCCTCTTCTCTCTTGCAGTCGGCATTTCAAGCTCCCAACTCGGCTTTCCGACCCGGTTCCCCAATCGGTTCAATTCCCCATCTTCGGAGAGACTTCCAGATAGTCGAGAAGGCTGCTGTTGAAGTCCGCCCCCTTCATACGGCAGAGAGCTCCTGAGGCGGAGGATATCTCATCGTAGGAAGTAACCTCGTCCTTGCGGATGTTCTTGCCGGAAATGACAATCGGAACCGGGTCTCCGCTGTGCTCCCTCCGCTCGCAGGGGGTCGAGTGGTCTGCGGCAAGCGCGATAATGACATTGCCGAGGTCTTCCCTGCCGGACAGGAGGTCTTGGACACAGGCCAACATGTGGTCATATTTCTCGATCGCCTCGACCTTCTTCCGAGCTTGATTGTCATGACCCATCAGGTCTGTCGCCTTGAAGTGGAGGGCGACGAAATCGTGATTTTCAAGGGCCTTGACCGCCAGGGCCGCCTTCTTCTCCACATCCGTGTCCAGATTCCCTGTGAAGTCCGGATCCGTCACCACATCAAAGCCCGCCAGCCTTGCAACGCCCAGGACTGTGCTCTCAGCGGCGACACAGCAGGCGCTATAGTGCAGGCGGTCTGTAATCTTCCGGATCTGCGGCATCATCCCCGCCCCCCTGGTGAGAACGGCATTGGCCGGAAGCAGTCCGGAAGAGACCCTCTCCTGATTCAGAGCCTGATCCGCAAGGATCTCGTGGGCCCGCAGAAGGAACTTCCGCAGGATGTCTGCTGTAAAGGCCGCCTCTTCGGACGCATCCAGAGGCCGGGGCATGCGGATTTGCTCCCCCTCCACCTTGGGGTCGGTGTCCGTGACTTGGTCGGAGAGGCCCTCTCCCCGCAGGACCAGGACCGCCCTGTGCTCTGTCGCCTCCTTGAAGAGGACCTGAATCCCATCGATCTCCAGTCCGCTCAGAGCCCCCGCCAGCTTGTCGGTCCCCCGGCGAATCCGGCCTGCCCGCCGGTCCTTGACCAGGAGGTCTTCATCGACTGTGGCAAAATTGCAGCGAAAGGCGACATCTCCGGGCCGAAGTTCCATCCCCTCACCAAAGGCCTCAATGGGGCCGCGCCCCGGATAATCCTCCGGGCCGTAGCCGCCGAAGAGAATCATGTGTCCGAAGTCCGTCCCCACCGGTGTCCCGGCCCGGTAGAGATCCATAATCCCCGAGGACCCCTCTTTTGCGAGTTCATCCAGGTGCGGCGTTCTTGCATACTGCAGGGGTGTCTTGCCCGCGAGTTCTTCGCAGGGGCGGTCTCCCAATCCGTCTGCGATGGACAGAAGAATTTTGTTCTTCATAATATAGCACTTCCTTTCATGGGCCTTTCTCTACTTGCAGAATCAGTTCTACAGTACGAACCTGATCCAGGTGAAATAGACCAGGCAGAGGGCGCAGGCCTCCACAAAGCAGGCGACGATCCCGTACAGGAGCTCATCCTTGACATCGAAGTAACCGGTTCCGAAATAGAGGGCATTGACCTTGGAGTGGGGCGGCAGCGTTATGGTACAGGAAATGCCGAAGGAACACACGAGAGCCAGGGCTGCCGCGTCCATCCCCAATCCCTTGGCAAGGGTGATGATGGCCGGAATCAGGATGGTGGTTCGAACCGTCTTGCTGGTGAAGATCAGGTGACTGAATACCGTAATGAAAATAACGGCGACTGCGACCATGGACGGGGCCAGCTGATCCAGACCGGTGGCGTTGATCAGGCGGTCAATGATCCAGCTGGCGGCTTTCGAGTTGTCCAGCGCGCCTCCGACCGCATAAGCTCCGGCGGAGAAGATCATCAGATCCCACTTGATATTGGCCTCTTTCCATTTGATAACGCCGATTCCGGGCATAAGGCAGAGGAGCATGCTGAGCACGGCCGTCTGCTCCGTGCTGATGGCAAAGCCGAACCAGCTCTTCTGATAGTCTCCGGTCGCCCACAGGAGCAGGGTGATCAGGAAGATAACCGCTGCCCGCTTCTCCTTGGCGCTCATGGGGCCCAGATCGGCGAGCTGTGCCTTCAGAGAGGCAACCGCACCCGAGACATTGTCCGAGAACTCATCCTTATAATGATAGAACCGGACGCCAAGGATAAAGACGATGATCGTCGTGATAATCGCCTGGGGAAGGGATCCCAACAACCACTGCATATAGCCCACGTGAGCTCCGGTCTGCTCATTAATAAAGCCGACCGCCAGGACCTGCGCGCTCGTCGCCGTCATGACTACGGATGTGGCGAAGGCGTTATTCTGCACCCCTTGCAGGGCCAGAAGCTTGCCGAATCGACTCTTCCCCGGTGTGGCCTTGTAGACCTCCAGGATCACCAGGGCAATGGGAATAATCAGAGATGCTCGCGCCGTGGTGGAGGGCACGAAGAAGGCCAGGATATAATTCACCACGACGAAGACAACCAGGGTCTGTGTCGGTGTCTTGGCGAACTTGGTGATCAGAAACAGGGCGATTCGTTTCCCCAGATTAGAGGCGCTCATGGCAGAGGTCAGGACGAATGCCGCAACCATAAGCCATATGATATCTTTCCCCAGCATTCCGAATGCGTAGGACTGCTTCTCAACCACTCCGAGGAGGGGAAGGAGCAATACGACGACAATGGATGTCAAATAGATGGGAATCGGGCGGGAGATCCACATGATCAGCGCAAATGTGAACAGAGCCAGCGCCTTCTGCCCCACCACGGTCATGCCCTCGGGGCATGGCATAAACATCAAGATCAATAAGGCGGCGAGAGCCAGGCAGGCCCCGATCGTCTGCCCGGACAGTAATTTAAAACCCTTTTCTTTACTCATACTCTTCTCCTGAAACATAGATTTTTTCTGGGAGCCCCTGAGAATGTTCATGCATGCATTTCTTATCATTCATTCTAGGAGAGGAAGGAGATCTGAATCAAATTGAATTATATTTCAGCATCAATAACGATCTGTTATAATATTGTAAGCGATTAATATAGCAGTGTTTCTTTTCTGCAAAGGCATGCAGGGTGACCCTCTATGGACATTGATAAATTAAACTCCTTCCTGGTGCTCGCGAAAAAGGGGAACTTCGCCAGGGCATCGGAACTGCTCTACATCTCTCAGCCGGCCCTCAGCAAGCGGATCCAGGCGCTGGAAGAGGAACTGCAGGTTCCCCTCTTCAACCGGATCGGGTCAAGGAGCTACCTCACCACGGAGGGGCGGAACTTCCTCCAATATGCCCAGCAAATTGTCTCAACCTATAACCTCGCGATCGAGGACATGCATCAGATCAAGGGTCTTGAGACCGGAACGCTCAGCTTCGGTGCCACGAATTTCATCGGCGTCTACATCATGCCCCGCTTTATCTCCCATTTTCACCGGATCTATCCCAAGATCCGGATCAATATGATCATCAACGACTCCAGAACCATCCTGGACATGCTCCACAAGAATCAGCTTGAGTTTGCGGTGATTTCCGATTATATTCTCAGGGACAAGGCCTCCAGAGACCAGTACATCAGCCGGTCCTTCCTTGAAGACCGGCTCGCCCTGGTTGTTGGCTCCGCTCACCCCCTCTTCGGGAGGGACCACTGTTCCCTTCGGGAGGTAGAGGAGGACCTGTACATCTCCAAGACAAAGCACTCCTCACAGAATCAATTCCTGGAGGAGCTCTTTCGGGAGCATGCATTTTACTTTAAGAACCGGATGGTGATCGGCAATCAAGAAGCCGTCAAAGAGTGTGTCATCAATAATATCGGGATATCGATTCTGTCGACCAGGTCCGTGGCGCAGGAGGTCTTGAACCGAAGACTTGCGACTCTTAAACTCGATGAATTTGAGATAAAAAGAGAAATCCAGTACACCTGTCTCAAGGGCCGTCATCTGACACCGGCCGCCAAGGCCTTTCTGGACACTCTGCCCCCGCCCGGGCCGCCGCTCCGGGGACAGCCGGCTGATCAGATATCTGAGAGAACGATAGAAGCAAATGTGACGAGGTAGATCTCATGATCTTGGTATCCTATTTTAATAAGTTCATGCTCTTTTCCTTCATCGGATGGCTCTATGAGTGCTGTTACTGCACGATCCGAACCCGCCACTGGGACAACCGGGGCTTTCTCTACGGGCCAATCTGTCCCATCTATGGACTGGGCGCCATCCTCTGCCTCTTTCTCTTCGGGGACCTGCCCGTCTACCTGATTCGAACCGGCCGCCTGGACCTGCCCGTCAGCAGCAGCGGTCTGGCTCAAATCCCCATCTGGCAGATCTTTCTGATCTGTATGATCGGGTCCGCCATCATAGAGTATCTGACTTCCTATCTCCTGGAGAAGTTCTTTCACGCGGTCTGGTGGGACTACAGCGGAATCCCCCTGAATCTGCACGGGCGCATCTGCCTCCCCGCCTCGATTGGGTTCGGGCTGGCCGGAATCGCCATCACCCGGTGGGTCATCCCCCTGATCATGAGGATCCCGGACCATCGGCATCCCATGGTCACCATACTTCTGGGCCTCTTCCTGGCCTTCTATCTCGGCATGGACACCGGCCTGACCATCGAGTCCCTGGTCCAGCTGACCCACCGCCTGGACCTGCTGCAGGAAGCCTTTGACAGCCGGATGGAGTCTACCGTCCAGATCGCCTCCCTGGGGCCCGGTGCCATCGCTGTTGCCGCCGGCTCCGCCGCCAGGGAGGCCGCCCTAAATGCCAGAGACAACCTGTCTGAAGCTGCTTCCATGGTGCGAAAAACCGCTTCCAGACAAGCCCTTCCCCTAAAGAGAGGTCCGGAAGAGACCCTTCCCGGCATGACGCGCCGCGAGCGCTACCACCTGCGCGCCATCCGAAGTTACCGCGGCCGAAAGCCCGGTGCCTCTGCCGCCCGGAGCGCGGCCAAGGCCTTCCGCCGTCTGCAGGAGTTCATCCTACGCAAGCCAAAATCCTGATTTTTCTCTCCTGCCTCTTGCCTGCGAGAGAAAAAGCGTTCATAATCATTCTGACAGCTTTACAGACCGACACAGAGCAGGGCAGGCCATGAAGAAACACGAAGAAGCGCACTTCCAGGAGATCAGCGGAGACCTGCTCCGAGATATCCGGGTCCTGCGCATGAATCAATATATCCAGCACGGTTCAACGACCACCTATGCCCATGTGCTGCGGGTGGCCCGCACGGCTTACCGGCTCAACCACCTTCTGCGCGTAAAGGCCGATGACCGGTCTTTGGTCCGCGCTTCCATTCTTCACGACTATTATCTCTACGACTGGCACAAGCACCATGACCGGCTCCATGGCTACCACCATGCCCGTATTGCGGCCGACAACGCCCGCCGGGATTTTTCCATATCTCCGGAGGAAGAAGCCATGATCCGAAGCCATATGTGGCCCCTCAATCTCTTCTCTCCCCCACTCTCCCGGGGCGGCTGGCTCCTCACGATTGCCGATAAGATCGCCTCGACCCAGGAGACGATCATGGACCGGCTCCGTCCCTCTTCCAATCCTGTCTGAAGGAATATAAAAAAGAAACGTGACTTTGAGCTCGGTGTTCTCAAAGTTATTTTGTCTACAGTCTGAGAGCGCTCAAGTCTTATGACTTGAGCGCTCATTTTGAATACAAGCGAGGATCGGAGGGGCACTCTTCTCCCCGGTCTATGCGTAAAAAGATAAATTGTAAGTCTATGTAAAAATACCGATTAAAATATCAAGAAAATATATCCTTCAAAGAAAATTCACTAATAATATAGGGACTGTATGGTAGAATC
>NZ_DBHIDN010000032.1:0-11931 GCF_057251025.1 Shuttleworthella sp. | reverse complement strand
ATTATCACAAAAACCTGCTCATAAAGCTCTTGACTTTTGTTAGCAGGTTTTTGTGGGATCTTTTTTGCGTTTCGTGGCGGAAACACTTAATTTTCATCATAGAATGCTTTATGATGTTATGAGATGTCGGCGGAAGCCCGGAAGTGTTCTCGCCGCTTCTGCCATGTGTTGACAGAAGACCGGCAGGATTTAGGAGAGATAATGAGATTCATATCCTGGAATATTGATTCCCTGAATGCGGCTCTGACCGGGATGTCCGAAAGAGCTAAGATGAGTGCGGAGGTTCTCGCTGAGATTGCGGGAATGCAGCCGGACTATTTCGCCATTCAGGAGACGAAGCTGCCCGAGGCAGGGCCCAACAAGAAGCAGACAGAGGCGCTGGAAGAGATCTTCGGTGACTATGACTGTCACTATATCAGTGCAAGGCCGCCGGCGCGAAAGGGCTATGCCGGGGTCATGCTGCTGGCTCGAAGAGGCGCAGGGCCGGTGCTTGAGGTGACCAGGCCCTCCATCGGAGCGCCGGATACAATGGATGTCGAGGGACGGATCCTGACAATCGAGACAGAGAAATTCTTCTTCTCGACCGTATATACCCCCAATGCCGGAGATGGTTTAAAGCGGCTTGCGGACCGCCAGATCTGGGACGAGAGGTATGCGGACTATCTGGCAGGCCTGGACGCGAGAAAGCCGGTCATTGCCTGTGGCGACTTCAATGTGGCTCACCGGGAGATTGACCTCAAGAATCCGGCGGGAAACCATATGTCAGCGGGGTTCACCGATCAGGAGAGAGAGGGATTCTCCAAGCTCCTGGGGCGGGGCTTCTCGGATTCCTTCCGCAGGCTGCACGAGGGACAGGCGGATGCCTATTCCTGGTGGGCCCAGCGGGTCAGGACCAGCAAGATCAATAACTCCGGATGGAGAATTGATTATTTCCTGGTCTCCGACCGCATCATGGACCGGGTGACTAAGTCAGAAATGGTCGATTCCGGGGCCAGACAGGATCACTGCCCGATTCTGCTTGAGATCGAGCTCTGATGGATAGGGAAGAAGTGCGGATGCGGGGCCGGATGGCAGGCATTCTGACAGGCAGGAGGATTTAAGCTATGGAAGAGAAGAAGACAAACCCGTCCGAACAGGATATGTCTACAATCGATTTGCCGAATGAGGAGGATCTGCTCCGCGCAGCGTCTGAGGAGATCCCGGAAGAGGAGGCGTCTGCCGCTGACCATATTACGCCGGAGCAGCTGCGGCGCTATGAGGAAGAACCGGAGGATCCGGACGGCCAGACGACTGCTCCACTGAGCATGACGGCCGGTAAGGGAGAAAAGCCGGCCGGGCAGGAAGAGACAGGGCAAGCTTTGCCTGGCGGGCAGGCTCTTGCAAACCCATCGGAGCAACTCTCTAAGAAGAGAGATTTCCGCTGGCATTTGCGCTGGATCATCCCCTTGATTCTTGCTCTTATCATGCTTATTCTGGGCCTGGTCTGGACCAGCAACAGGAAGACCAAGATCGGTGACAGCTTCGACGTCCGTTTCGAGGGCTATGACGGTCAGGGGATTTTGGCCTACGATTCAGACAAGGTCAACGAGAAAATGATCCGCCTGATCGGCAAGAAGGTCGGCCTCAAGAAGGATCAGATCGAGTCTATGATCAATCGGAACACGGATGGTCTTGAGTCTGATCCCAAGTATCAGCAGGCAGTCAAGTATCTGGAGGGAACCAATATTGCCTTCGACAAGGAGACGGACTTAAAGAACGGGGACGTGGTCACCCTGAAGATCAAGTCTGACTATGACTCCTCTCCGATTGCGGATGAGACCAGGACCTACACGGTCAGCGGGCTGACCCAGATGCAGGATATGACGTCGGAACAGATTCTGGAAAAGTATCCGGTTCATTTCACAGGCTATAACGGCTACGGCAGCCTGGACTATGATCAGAGCGTCTACACGGTGGAGAAGGTCTATGACCACCTGTCCAACGGGGATGAGGTCAGTCTGCCCTTGAGTAACAGTTTCCTGGAGACCGCCAGGAAGAACGGCAAGAAGCTGGCAGAAGAGACCCTGTCGCTTAAGGTCAGTGGACTCAAAGACATCAAGGACATTGCCAAGATCTCCGATGTGGCGGCCAAGGCGGATGACCTGGCCAAGTCTGCCAATCTGGACCAGGACGGAGACTACCATAAGGTCAAGTACAGCATCAATCGGGAGAAGACCTATATCTACTTCCGCAATGGACAGATGAACATTATGAACATCTATAAGCTGGTTCGAAAGGAGAGCAACAAGGATATCTCAGGGGACCGGTGGACCGATACGGAGAAGACCGGTTACTATATCTACGGCTACAACAATTTGGCAGTCAAGAATGATGCTATATCCATGTCAGATCTGGAGGATCACGCCGGAAGTCTCTTCTCAAGCGAATATGTCGATCTGGCTGCGGCCAAGGCGGATCTGGCCGCAAAAAATTACAAGGAATACAAGCCCTGACCCGGCCTCTTACATCGGTTGCAAGGAAGAGAAGGAAAAAAGTTTGATACGACAATGCCCCCGGCCGGGATGAACCGGTCGGGGGCATCTGTGTGTTGAGAGAATCCTCTGTCAAAGTAGGGCTTTTTAGGAGAATGCCTCGGTCTGGCTCTTGTTCTCAGCAAGAGGACCCTGGTAAACCGAATCCTCAAAGCCCAGGATCAGGATGAAGATGGTATTGAGGAAGATCAGACCGGCCGCAAATCCGCCGCCATGACCAAAGGCCTTGGCAAGTTTTACCCAGAGCATAATCGACATTACAATGTTGACAAGGGGGATCAGGAGGAGGAGAAAGAGCCAGCCGTTGCCCATAGCGATCCGATAGAGCTCATAGACGTTGAGGAAGGGGATAATGGACTTCCATCCATCCACTCCGGCCTTGGTGAAGATCTTCCACATGGCGATGACGCTGATGACATAGAAGATCACGGCGACAAACCAGTAGGTCGTGAGAAGGGCAATGACTGCCGCCGTCAGCGCCGCATCGGAAGCGGGATACGTGTAATCGTACATTTCATAACTCCTTTTGCAAAATAGGTCAATTAATAACTAGAAAATTTTAGCTGATACCTGTGAAGAAAATGTGTATACGACATGGCGCAAGACGGGGGATGACGCGGAATAGCGAAATTTGAAGGATGGAAAGGGAGGATCAACCTGGCAAATAGTAAAACACAGAAAAGACACAAATAATTACAAGTTCCTACTTCCATTTGGGGGAATAGAGTGTATTATATTGATAATACTTCCTAATAAGGAAATCATTTTTGCACGATCCTTCTTATTGGGAGGCGCATCGATCGAACAAAGGAAAGGACAGGTAAATTATGGCAAATCGTTATGTGGGAACAAAGACAGAGAAGAATCTCCAAGAGGCTTTCGCCGGAGAATCTCAGGCCAGAAACAAGTACACGTTCTTCGCCTCTGTCGCAAAGAAGCAGGGCTTTGAGCAGATTGCAGCTCTCTTCCTGAAGACTGCGGACAATGAGAAAGAGCATGCCAAGCTCTGGTTTAGGCATCTGGGACTGGAGGGTGATACTGAGGCCAACCTTAAGGATGCCGCTGAGGGCGAGAACTTCGAGTGGACCGACATGTATGAGCGTATGGCCAAGGATGCGGAAGAAGAGGGATTCGCGGACTTAGCTGCCCAGTTCAGAGCAGTCGGCGCTATTGAGAAGACCCATGAGGAACGCTATCGTGCCCTGCTCCACAATGTGGAGATGCAGGAGGTCTTCAAGAAGTCTGAGGTCAAGGTATGGGAGTGCCGCAACTGCGGACACATCTGTGTCGGAACAGAGGCACCTGAGGTCTGCCCCGTCTGCAATCATCCCCGCGCCTTCTTCGAGCTGCGCGAGCAGAACTATTGATTGAGATACAGGAAAGACGGAGGAGAGCGAGATGTTATTTTACAGATGTAATGCATGCGGGAACTTTGTGACCTTCCTGGGAGAGAAGACTGCCTGCACACCCAAGTGCTGTGGCCAGGATATGGAAGAGATGGTTGCCAACACCACAGATGCGGCCCGGGAGAAGCATGTCCCTGTGGTAACCATTGATGGCAATGCCGTGGATGTACGGGTGGGCTCTGTAGATCACCCCATGACGGAGGCCCATTTGATCCAGTGGATTATTCTTGAGACCTCTGAGGGCTATCACAAGAAGGACTTGAAGGCAGGCCAGTCACCCAGCGCCGACTTCCGGCTGACTGAGGGGGAGAAGGCCTTAGCGGTCTATGCCTACTGTAATCTGCACGGTCTCTGGAAGACAGAGCTCTAAGATGTCAGAAGATAGGGCAGATATAGAGGGAAAAGACCAATAAGACCCACGAGGGTTGATCGAAAGAAAACCGGCCAATGTAGCTGCGCCCGCATGCAATGAATGCGGAAAGCTATGGCGGCCGGTTCTCTTATATCATGCCGGTACGATATGCAAGGGTCAGAGAGATCCGTCGAGTCGATCCAACTCCTCCATCCAGAGATCCACGCAGGCGTCAGAGGGCATACGGAGATCTCCGCGGGGGGAGAGGGCGACGGAGCCGACCTTGGGACCGTCCGGAAGGGTGGACCGTTTGAACTGCTGTGAGAAGAAGCGGCGGTAGAAGGTCTTAAGCCACTTTAAGATGGTCTTTGCATCATAGCGGTCAGAGAAGGTCCGAAGGGCTATCCGATAGACCTTGGCGGGAGAGAAGCCGGCGCGGAGCATATAGTAGAGGAAGAAGTCATGCAGCTCGTAGGGGCCGACCAGGTCTTCCGTCTTCTGAGAGATCTGTCCCTCCCTCGGGGGCAGGAGCTCCGGGCTGACCGGGGTGTCCAGGATGTCGCACAGGACGGATGCAAGCGCATCCTCCCCGCAGGTGTCCGCACAGAAGGCCACCAGGTAGCGAACCAGGGTCTTGGGGATGGAGGTGTTGACGCCATACATGGACATGTGGTCTCCGTTGAAGGTCGCCCAACCCAGGGCCAGCTCGGAGAGGTCCCCTGTGCCGATGACAAGGCCCCCGGCCTGATTGGCCATATCCATGAGGATCTGGGTCCTCTCGCGGGCCTGCCCGTTCTCGTAGGTGACATCATGGATGGAGAGATCGTGACCTATGTCAGAGAAGTGCTGTGTGACGGAGGCTTTGATATCAATCTCCCTGAGCCGGGCCCCAATCAGCTGTGTCAGTCGGCATGCATTGGTATAGGTCCGGTCCGTGGTGCCGAAGCCTGGCATGGTGATACAGAGGATCTTGTCCCGGTCCAAGCCTGCCAGGTCGAAAGCCCTGGCGGTGACAAGAAGGGCCAGGGTGGAGTCGAGGCCGCCGGAAATACCGATGACCGCGGATGCGGCGTGTGTGTGAAGAAGACGCTTCTTAAGACCCATGGCCTGGATGGTCAGGATTTCTTCGCAGCGGTCCGCGCGGATTTTCTCGTCCGATGGGACAAAGGGCTGAGGGGGGAAACTCCGGGTCAGGTTGGTCTCCTCGAGATCCAGAGCAAAGGGAATGATCAGGTGATCCGCATTAGAATCCGCAGGATAGGTGGAGATGCGGCGACGCTCGGAAGCCAGTCGATTCACATCGACCTCAGACAGGAGGACGCCGCTAGTAAAACGGGGCGATTCCGCCAGAAGAGTCCCGTTCTCCGCAATCAGCTTGTGGCTTCCGAAGACCAGGTCCTGTGTGGATTCCCCGTCTCCGGAAGAGGCATAGATATAGGCGGAGACTGTGGAAGCCGAGTGGGCCGCGATCAGCCGGCGGCGATAGGCGGCCTTGCCGGTCATCTCATCGCTGGCGGACAGGTTTACCAGAATGCTGGCACCCGCAGCGGCATGGGATGTGGAGGGGGGAGAGGGGACCCAGAGATCCTCGCAGATCTCGGCAGCTACTACAAGGTGGGGCAGGTCGGGGCAGGAGAAGAGGAGGTTCGTGCCGAAGGGGACATCCTCCCCCTGCCAGGAGGTCAGATTGATCTCATCAGGTGCCGGAGTAAAGTGCCGGAGCTCGTAGAACTCATTGTAGTTGGGCAGGTGTTTCTTGGGAACCAGCCCCAGCAAACGGCCGTGATTCAAGACGGCGGCGACATTGTAGAGCTTGCACCTGTGCTCCCAGGGAAGGCCGATGAAGATGAGCGCATCGACCCCCTCGGTGGCCTCCGCAATCCGCTGCAGTTCTTCTTTGGCCCGGGCCAGGAGGGCCTCCTGGAGGAAGAGGTCAGAGGGGGTATAGGAAGTAATGGCAAGCTCCGGGAAGACCATGATCTTGGCCTGAGCCAGGGCCAGGCGGGCAATCTGATCTAAGATGCGGTCTGCATTGTAGCGGCAGGCGGCTACCTTGAGATCGGGCGAGGCCGCCGCGACTTTGATAAATCCATCTTTCATATGATGCTCCTTGGAATCCGCGTGTTTTTTCTATTTTGGCTGAAAGCGAGAAGGATGACAAGGCGGAAGAGAAAAAGAAGGGCTGTGAGAAATGAGAACACACATTTCATCACAGCCCTTCTTTATGACACGTGCGTGAAGGGATTCGAACCCCCGACACCTAGTTCCGTAGACTAGTGCTCTATCCAGCTGAGCTACACACACAGGTGCTGCCTCATCGGCAACAACAGAGATTATGGCATAGGCATATGGGATTGTCAAGGGTGAAGGCTGATTTATCAGTCCGGATTTCGGGTGTTTTTGTGTCCGCTTTTGAAGTAGAATACATGAGGTGAGAGAGGGGGATAAGCGAGGTGTTTGTAAGAGATAAGGCATTTGTGATAGAAAGAGGCATTTATGAGGGATAAGAAGAGACTTGTGATTCTGACCATCGTCATTCTCCTTCTTATGCTTCTGGCCGGCTATATCAAACAGCAGCAGGTCCTTAAGAGCCGGCAGGGATTTGCCCCGAAAACATGCATCTGCATAAGCTTGCCGAGTGACTGTAAGATGCGGCTTGCAGATGGCGGGGAGGGGTATCTATAATGGATGTGTATGATTTCAGGCATGTGAGGATCAGATGAGCAAGAAGGATGAGAAGACCAATGTGATGCGGCTTCTGGAGCAGAGGAAGATCTGCTACAGGGCCTACAATTACGAGAAGCTAGGCCTGACCAATGGCAGGGAGATCGCGAAGGCTCTGGGGGAAGATCCCGATCGGGTATTCAAGACCCTGGTCACGGTCGGAAAGACCGGGGCCAATTATGTCTTCGTCATACCGGTCTGCGCAGAGCTGGATCTCAAGAAGGCGGCCAGGGCGGTCGGGGAGAAGTCCATCGCCATGATCGCGCAGAAGGAACTCTTGCCCCTGACCGGTTATGTGCACGGGGGCTGCTCCGTGATCGGCATGAAGAAGACCTTCCCTACGGTCTTGCATGCGTCCGCCGGAGAATATGATCAGATCATCTTCTCCGGCGGCAGAGTCGGATTTCAGGTTGAGGTCGCTGTGTCTGACTTGGAACAGCTGATCCGGCTCTCCTACGCGGACATCACAGTGGATTCGTGTGAGGTGGGACATTGAGACAGATACAGATTGCGGCCCCCTGCCATTTCGGGATGGAGGCGGTGCTCAAGAGAGAAATATACGATCTGGGCTATGAGATCTGCCGGGTTGAGGACGGAAGAGTCATCTTCGAGGGCGACTTCGAGGCTCTGGCCTACGCCAACATTCACTTAAGGACGCCGGAGCGAATCCTTCTCGTCCTGTCTGAGTTTACGGCCGAAAGCTGGGAGGAATTCTTCCAGGGGATGAAGGCCATCGCCTGGGAAGACTACCTGCCCGCCGATGCCAGGTTCTGGGTCGCCAAGGCGACTTCCGTCAAGTCCAAGCTCTTCTCGACCAGGGACATCCAGTCCATCGGGAAGAAGGCCATGGTGGAGCGGATGAAGGAGGCTTACGGGAGGGACTATTTTCCGGAGACGGGGGCGGAATTCCCCCTTCGCATCTTCCTCATGAAGGACCGGGTCACTGTGACCCTGGATGCGACGGGGACGCCCCTCCACAAGCGGGGTTACCGCACCCTCACGGCCAAGGCTCCCCTGTCTGAGACGCTTGCGGCGGGCCTTCTCATGCTGACCCCCTGGCATCCGGACCGGATCTTGATGGATCCCTTCTGCGGATCGGGGACGATCCTGATTGAGGCGGCCATGATGGCAGCGCATATCGCGCCGGGACTGGACCGGTCCTTTGTGGCGGAGCAGTGGACTGACCTGATTGACCCTAAGGTCTGGAGCCAGATTCGGTCGGAGGCGCGGGGGCAGATCAGGCCGGACGTCAAGACCAATCTGCAGGGGTTCGATCTGGATCCCAAGATGGTTGATATTGCCCGCAGGAACGCTCGCCGGGCCGGGGTTGAGGAACTGATTCACTTTCAGCAGAGAGATATCCGGGATACTGCCCATCCCGGAAAGTACGGCTTCATTGTGACCAATCCTCCCTATGGTGAGCGCCTGGAGGAGCAGAAGGATCTGCCGGAGCTCTATGAGGCAATCGGTCAGGCCTATCGCAAGCTGGACGCCTGGTCCATGTACATCATCAGCTCCTACGAAGATGCTCAGAGATATCTGGGGCGCAAGGCAGACAAGAACCGGAAAATATACAATGGTATGATCAAGACCTATTTCTATCAGTATCTGGGGGCCAAGCCACCCAAGCGGAAGAGACAGGAGAAGTAGAATGCGATATTCTCGCAGATATATAGCCTTTAGCCTGGCATTGGTCCTGCTCTGCGGACTCAAATTCACGGACCGCGTAGACCAGTTCTCCGAGGTTCACAGCTATCAGAATACCAAGCAGGAGGCGAGTAGCTTCTACCCCATGCAGGCGGCGCATATCAATGCCTCAAGGAGTATCAAGGCGACGCTTGACGGGGAGAATATCAACGGGAGCTATCGAGATTTCCTGGTGGACGACCGGATGGAGTTGATGGTCTCAAGCAAGCTGATTCCGGACCTCTTCGGCGCGCATATCAGCGTCCATGCAGACGGCAGGATCAGTTATCAGAGGGGGAAGAACAGGGCCAGCCTGTTCAAGAATCAGAAGGAGGGGACCTATAACAAGAAGCCGGTGACCTTAAGCTGCGCGCCCATCATGGAGGGGGAGGTGTGCTTCCTGCCCCTTAGGGACCTGGCAGACTGGTGCGGATATAAGCTGGATTGGGATGTCCGTTCCCGGTCCGTGAATATCTCCTCTGAGGGCAACCGCAAGGTGGCCCTGCCGCTTCGCTTCGACCTCAGGGATGAGGAGATGGTAAGCCAGATCCGCGACCAGGGATCTGCCTCGGAGTGCTGGGCCGACGCGGCGGTCGGCGCCCTGGAGTCATCTCTGCTTCCGCAGAACAAGGCCCATTACTCGGTGACCGATATGGTCAAGAACAACGCCTTCGGCCTGGACAGCAGTCTGGGAGGAGACTACGAGATGGCCTCCTCCTACCTCCTCTCCTGGAAGGGACCGAGGAATGTGAGTGATCATCAGCTGGACAGGCATGTCCAGGGGGTTCGCTTCCTGGATCAGAATTCTCTGTCCAGCATCAAGAGAGCGATCTATGAGCGGGGCGGGGTGACCTCCTCCCTCTATGTCGATATTGCGGGTGCGGATATTTCCGCCGCAAGCTACTATTCCGGTGAGCACAATTCATACTGTTATAAGGGGAAGAACCGGCCCAATCACGATGTAATCATCGTGGGCTGGGATGACAACTTCCGGGCTGAGAACTTCAACGGCAATGCGCGTGAGAGCGGGGCCTGGATCTGTCAGAACTCCTGGGGCAAGAATTTCGGCGAGTCGGGCGTCTTCTATGTGTCCTATGAGGATTCCACGATCGGGAGTCAGGCGACCTCCTATGCCCAGGTGGAGGAGAAGGAGAATTTCAAGGATATTTACCAGTCGGACCTGGCAGGCTGGATCGGTCAGGTAGGCTATGGGACCGGTGTGATCAGCGCCGCCAATTTCTACACCGCAAGGGAGGAGGCCCAGGTGGAGGCCGTGGGCTTCTATGCACTGGGGGAGAACACCCGTTACCGGGTCTCCTTTGTCTCCAATGCAGTCGGAGACGCCAGCCTGGCGAATCGTGTCACGGTGGCATCCGGTCTCGTGAAGGAGAGAGGCTTCTATACAATTCGCTTCGACAGCCCCAAGGAGGTCGGGGCCGGCCGCAAATTCGCCGTTGTGCTAGAGCTGGATACGCCGGATGCAAGCCAGCCCATGGCCATCGAGTATCGGGCGGGAGACAAGCGGACCGAAAAGGTCTATCTGGGCGACGGCGAGGGCTATATTTCCAAGGACGGCAGGCAGTGGGAGAGCGTCGAGCGGAAGATGTCCGCCAACCTCTGCCTCAAGGCCTACAGCAATCCGGTGAGACGACAGGATCGGTGAGAGAGACAGGAGCTTCAGAATGAAAATCATTTTTGCCAGCGGAAACGAGGATAAGATGCGGGAGATCCGGGAGATTATGGCCGGCTCCCCCTATGAGATCTTCTCTATGAAGGAGGCCGGGATCGATCCGGAGATTGAGGAGAATGGGAAGACCTTCGAGGAGAACGCCCTGATCAAGGCCAGGGCCGTCCAAGGTCTGGCTCACGATGCAATCGTCCTGGCGGATGACTCCGGCCTTGAGGTCGATGCCATGGATCGGGCGCCGGGGATCTATTCGGCCAGATACATGGGAAGGGATTGCCCTTATGAGGTCAAGAACCGGCACATTCTGGATCGGCTGGCCGGACTGTCCGGGCAGGACCGGACCGCTCGATTCGTCTGCGCCATAGCGGCTGTGTTCCCGGATGGGGAGGAGGTCGTGATCCGCAAGACCATGGAAGGCTATATCGGAGAGAAGATGTCCGGGGAGAATGGGTTCGGCTACGACCCTATTTTCCTGCCGGAGGGCTATGCGGTGTCTTCTGCGGAACTATCCGCAAAAGAGAAGAATCGGATCAGCCACAGGGGGAAGGCCCTTCGGGCCATGCGGGAGAAATTGGTGGAATATGCGAGTGCTCATCGTAAGTGACAGTCACGGGAGACATGATAAATTAGAAGAGGTCATTCGCAGGGTGCGTCCGGACCGCTTGATCCACTGCGGAGACATCCTGACCTGCCAGCCGCAGGTGCAAGCCATGGCAGACTGCCCCGTTCATGTGGTGCGGGGCAACAACGATCTGGGGACGGACCTGCCCTACGACCTGGTCCTCCCCCTGGGGCGGCATAAGCTCTATGTGACACATGGTCATCGGGAGCATGTCGGCTGGGGACTCAGAGAACTGGCGCTTGCGGCCGCGGAGCACGGCTGCGATTATGCCGTCTTCGGTCACACCCATGCCCCGGTGATGGAAGAGGTCTGCGGGGTTACCCTGATCAATCCGGGCAGCATCAGCCTGCCGCGGCAACCGGGGAGGAATCCCTCCTTCATCGTCTGTGATGTAGATGATAAGGGGGACCTGCATTTTACCCAGAATTATTTGTGATCCCTGCCGAAAAATAGCAATGGAGGAGAAGTATGTTTGGCTTTGGAGAGAGACAGGATATCAATGCCGGGGTGGAGGAGTACAAGAAGACCGACCGGGCAATTCTTGTAGATGTCCGGGAGGCGGATGAGTTCGCATCCGGACATATTCCGGGAGCGGTCAACCATCCCCTGTCACAGATTGCGTCCATCGGCGACCGGATCCCAGACCGGGACCGGCCCGTCTTCGTGTACTGCCTGAGTGGTGGTAGAAGCGGCAAGGCCGCGGGTCGGATGCAGAAGCAGGGATTTAAGAATGTGAAGAATATCGGAGGCATCGCTGATTACAGGGGCCCCAGAGAGTGAGAGACGCCTTAGAGGAGAAAGTCTATCTAAAAGAAAAGGAACCCCCTTTGAACTCTTGGCAATCAAGGGTTCAAAGGGGGTTCTTCTCATGAGCCATGCGGGACTCGAACCCGCGACAACCTGATTAAAAGTCAGGTGCTCTA
>NZ_DBHIDN010000031.1:0-12576 GCF_057251025.1 Shuttleworthella sp. | reverse complement strand
AGGACTCTATGTCACATGTCGGAGCGGGATCCCCGGGGAGCCCGCTCCATTACTGTGCCTGAACGGATTTGGGTGTTCTATGGTATGGCCGAATGTTTTATGGATTCTGCTGTGTTGGATCTTCACGAGGCGAAGTGCTGTCTCTGTCATTTTTCAAAGAATCTTCTTCATCAGATGCCCGTGATGTGTGGCCCTTCCGATACAGGTGCATAAAAGTTATGATGCAGAAAGTGATTCCAGACGCAATCAAAAGCAGCAGAGAGAGTCCCCGCAGAAGGAGGCTGAAGAAGAAACCGACTGCGATCAATGGCGTTGAAAAGAGGAGGGTGTAGCCTCCCATGTCATCCATCTCAAAACCGGATATATGATTCCAGACTGCCTTTAAAATCAGATCGAAACCGCTTCCTGTCAGGAAGAAGAAGAGGGCGATTCCCAGGAGAACGGGAATGGGAGTATATTGGTGAAAATACTTTTTCATGCTTGCCTCACAATTTGCAGAACGACCGCTTGACCTCACCCGAAAGGTTAATTGAAGAATAATATGTTTTTCTGTCCGCGGCAAGTGAGAACCTCTATTTTGAGTGGTGGCTTAGATGCGGTAGAGAGGCGGACTGCAATTGGAGTTTCGATCAAAAAGAGGGCGCAAAAGGGTCTCTTTGCCGGATCAAAAATATAGTAAAATGGAAACGGAAGTCTCTGTTTATTTATGGACATAGAAGGCCTGCAGAGCCTGTATTCAAGAGGTGAATTCATGATTGCCGATACAAATGCGGTTAATAAAGGGGCTCTATGGGCAAGAGTAAGTATACTGTCAGTCGGATTTGTGATGTGAGTATCTGTAATATGAGAATGGGTGAGGACGAACGATGTTTTTTGATAAGTTAAAGAAGGGACTCTTTCACGGGGGAAAAGGCCAATCGAATGAGGACAGAAACGCTTCTGCCTTACAGGAGCAATTCTTGCGGGCAAGCGGAGAAGGAGCGGAGAAACCGTTCTCGCAGGCGGCCGGAGAAGGAGCGGAGAAACCGTTCTCGCAGGCAAGCGGAGGAGAAGCAGAGGAACCGCTTTCGCAGACAGCGACGGGGGAAGAGAGGAGCAAGCGCTTTACTTTGATGGCGGAGAGATTGGAAATCGCTGCTGGAGAGGAATTCTATGTCGAGGGTGACCTCGTCGGCCAGGCTCAGGCAGGTGAACTGGTGACGGTTCTGTATCGCGACGGCAACATTGCCCATCCGGTGATTGAAAAAGTAGAGATCTTAGAGAAAAAGGAAGATGTCAGCGCCGACACCAGGACGGCAAGACTGTATTTTTCCGGGAAGAAAGCCCTGGATCTCGACTGGAAGTATGCCGTCATTACCGATATTCCCTACCAGATCGAGGTGGATGTGAACAAGGCAGTAGAAAATCCATATCTGCTGGGCCTGATCCAGGCTTTTGATAGGCACATCCGCGAGGAAGACTTTTGGAACCTCTTCTTCCGCGAACTGGTTCGGAGTCATTATCTGCTTCCTGTGCGCATGGACGGCAGTATGCCAAAGGGCCGGGGCGGGGAGGTTACGCTTGAAAAGGGGACGACCTTTGGGGTCTATCGGGTCAGCTTGAATGACGGAAGTTTAGCCCTGCCGGTCTATACGGATTGGGTAGCATTGGAAGGAATGGCCGGGCAATGCGGTGATGACTGGAAGAGAGAAACCATGGTCATGCATTTTCCTCAGCTGGCGGATATGCTGGAGGAGGGAGAGAGCATCGTCGTGAATCCTTACGGTCCTAAATTTTTTGTCGTCGATCCAAAGACCATTGCAAATATCGTGAATTCTTCCGGCTATCAGGGAGAGTTCGGAGAGGCCAAGGTTGCGTCTAAGACAGTCCAAAAGGATGAGAAGATCCTTTTGGGTTACCCCGCAGAGAGCGAAGAAGTGGAGGCCATCCGCAGGCGTCTGGTTGCCTTTGGTAAAAAACATCCTGAGATTTCCATGATCGATCTTTTACTCAAAGCGGATGAAGAGGGGACCCAGTCCTATCTGGTAATTGTTGATGTGCCGGAGGAGGGATGCAGGGACTGTTTCGGCTCCATTTACAATGCCTGCCGTGACCTGCTTCACCGGGTGACCTATATGGATTTTGTGACCTTAAGGAGAGCGGAGTTCGCCAGGACGGCGAGGACAGAGCCGCCGGTCTATCAGAGATAGGGGATAGAAAATGCTGATTGGTTTTTTCTTTGTCGTTTGTTTTATTGCATCGTCTGTCGGAGCTGTTGTGGGGGCCGGCGGCGGGGTGATCATCAAGCCGCTGCTGGATATGGTTGGAATTTTGCCTGTGTCAACGGTCAGCTTCTGCTCAGGCTGTACTGTCTTAGCCATGTCCGTGTGCTCTCTGATTCGAACCAGAAATAACGGAGTTCAGCTTAAGATCAAGACGAGTACAGCGCTCGCTGTCGGCGCGGTAGTCGGAGGACTCCTGGGACAGATCCTTTTTGATCTGGTTCGAAAAAGCTTCGGAAATGAAAGTGTACTCGGGGCCATCCAGGCGACCTGCCTGACCATAATGACGGTCGGAGTCCTGCTCTATGTTATTATAAATGTAAGGGTTTCTTCAATGCTATCCTCGACTTTCTTTGCTGCAGCCCGAAGTTTCATCTTCTGGAGTTTCTCGACGACCTGGGTAGCTTTCTGGCAGGCAGACTCCTTACTCTCCTGGGCGTAGATGATCTTCAGCATCATGGCAACCTCTCGGACTTTGCCACGCGGGACGACCGAGAAAACGTTACGGTAATAATAGCGGTCTCAAACTGGATTCCTTTCAGCTTTGGAACATGAAGCGTCGCGTCACCGGCAGTAGTAGTAAAATTTCGGTCAAAATGCCCGGAACGATAGCCTTTTCACTTGCCGGATCGTTCATAGCGTCCAGCATCGACCAACTCACCAGCTTCATGCTCCAGGAGGGCAATGTCTATCCTTTTCTGATTTTGCGAAAAATATTGTACGTCATCGATTTGCGTGCCGGAATCCGGTACGGGAAAGGGATATTATGATTTTAGAAAATACACAAAAAAACAGAGAAATAAAAAAAGTTGTTGCAACGATGGCAATAGAAAATATGTATTTCAGCGAGGATTTTCTCAATGAGATTGTAAAAATATCAAAAGGGGAAAAGACATATGAGGAACTCCGTCAGGAGGTAATAAAAAAATATGCCAGATTCTAAGGATTGCGGAGCAGAAGGCAGAGGACTACCGCGACCAGTCGCAGATCCTTAGCAAGGCGATCGGGGTCGGAAGAGCCGCGCTTGCGCTCAAGGACGCCTATGGACCGGCCCAAAAGGCCTATGACGAGAGGAATGTCAAGGAAGACTGGGCAAGCTACATCAAGGCGTGCGGTGACCTGAAGAATCAGCTGGATGCAGCGAAGGAACTCTTAAAAGACAGGAAGTCCGGCATCAATGAGCTGGAGCAGATGAGAGAAAGCGTAAATCAAGCCAAAGACGCGCTTCCGGAGCTATGGAAGAGGCTTTCGCTTCGCATTGCGCCGGAAAACAAGCTGGCACTCAGCAAGGATGACAAGATTCAGATTTCCGGCGAATTTAAGGATCTGACAATCCGGTACACAACGGACGGGAATGATCCCATGTGGTTCTCCGAGGAGTACAGGGAGCCCTTTGAAGTCACAAAGTCCAAGGAGACCGTAAAGGCCGCCCTCTTCCTCGGGAGACGGCAGATGAGCAAGGTCTTCGAGACCAACTACATCAGCGAGGAGGCCCTTAACACGGCAGAAGGGCTTGAGAAGGATTACAGCGCGGTTACGGATCACGGAAGCTCCGGTGGCAGTGACGGCGTGGCCAAGGCCCTGGACGGGAAGAATTACCAGTCCTGGAGCCCCAAGACATTCCCAACAATTCTTGAACTTAGCTTCTCCAAGCCGGTCAAGGTCAATGCGGCAGAACTGGCTCTGGACTGGTTCTACAAGAATTATTATGATATCGCGGATATGGATATCGAATACTGGAACGGAAGCGAGTGGGTCGCCGCTGTGAAGGGGGCGCATCTGGGAGCCCAGTCCAAGGTATTTACATTCGATGAATTCGTCTCCGACAAGGTGCGGCTTAAGATCAACCGGGCATGGCTGTATGATTACTACGGCGAGATCGGGGTAGACGCTTTCCGGCTCTTCTATCTGAAGGACCAGGTGACAGCTGATAAGGGCAGCCTGGACCAGGTGATCTCCGTCGCCCAGAAGAGTGTGGACCAGGGAGAGGTCAAGGAGGCAATCAAGAGCGTACAGGAGAGCTTTCACAAGGTATTGGCCTATGCCAAGTCGGTGAGCTCCAACATAGAGTCCAGTCAGAGGACCGTCGATCAGACCACGATCGCCTTGATCGAAGAGATCCAGAAGCTGGGATTCAAGGCGGGCGATAAGACAGAGCTCAGGAAGCACTATAGCCTATACAGTGCGCTGGACCGGAACAATACATCGACGGCAAGGCAAAAGACGCATTCGGTCGAGCCCTGGAGGAGGCCAGGAAGGTGCTGGAGGATGGAGACGCGCTGGAAGAGGATGTCCGCAAGGCGGATCAGAGTCTTCTCGACGCGGCGGAGGCCCTGGTCAAGAAGGGGGACAAGACCTCTCTTCGAGCCTTGGTAGATTCGACAGCCGCCTATCAGAAGGAGAATTATCTTGACGCAGGATGGGACGCCTTCCTGGCGGCGCGCAAAGCGGCGGAGAAGGTGCTCGCAGACGAGTCCGCAAGCCAGAAGGATGTAGATCAGGCGAAGGGAGACCTTGCGAAGGCAATGACCGGTCTGCGCTATAAGGCAGACAAGTCGCTTCTGAAGGAAGTGATTGCCAAGGCGAGGGCCATCGATCTGACCGGATACAGTCAGGAGAGCGCAGCCTGCCTCCAAAGCGCACTTGCCAAGGCGGAGGAGATCATGGAAAACGACAAGCTCTCCGTCTATGAGCAGCCGCTTGTGGATGCGGCAGCTCAGGATCTTCAGAATGCGATTGCGGGCTTGAACAAGAAGCCGGAGAAGTCGGCAGATCCATCGAAGCCGGGTGGTGATAAGGGATCCAAGAAAGATAATCGCCCCGGAACGAATGGAAAGAATCCCGCAGCAAATAAGAGCGGTGCCGGTCAGAAGAGGTCGGGCGGTAAGAATGTGAAGTCTGCCAAGACAGGAGATCTCGCGCCGATCGGCCCGGCAGCGGCCGGCATGGTCCTTGCGGTGGCAGGAATCGCTGTCCTCTTGTGGAGGAGAAAAAGGCAGTAAGGAGAAATAAGAATCGGCTCTGAGTCCGGTGCTGGAGCGCATTCCTTCGGGAGTGCGCTCCTTTGCTGCATTTGGCGGAAGATTGGTCAAGCGCCGGGAAAATGCATATAATAACAAGGTAGGACCTATCAGGGGATGAGACGCTCGGACAGGAGCAGGAACCGGATCCGGGACAGGGAGTCAAAGGAGTTTCCATGGAATCATATGAAGAGAAGGTGAGCGGGGTTGTCGAGTCGATTCTGGCGGACTACCGGAAGGGACGAGATATTGACAAGATGGCGATTTTCAACCAGCCGGATCCGCAGGTGATTCGGGAGATCGTCCACAGCATGCTGAAGATCATCTATCCGGGCTATTACAGGGACAGCAGCTACAAGGTGTATAACATGGCCAGCAACCTGACCGTCTGGATTGAGGATGTCATCTATAAGCTGACCAAGCAGGTCAATATCGTCCTGCGCTACCAATCCGGCCAGAGGGCAGATCAGGGGAAGGATCGGGCGGGATCTGATTTGGAATCCGATCCCGCGCATGGCAAGGGCAGTTATTGCGCCAGCAGCTACGGGGACGGGAGCGTCTGCGCCGCGGAACAGGAGTATCTCTTCGAGCAGCAGGCCAGAGATATCATTCTGAAGTTCTGCGCCCGCATCCCAAAGCTCCGCGAGTACCTGGACACGGACCTGCAGGCGACGCTGGAAGGGGACCCGGCAGCACTGAATAAAGACGAGATCGTCCTGTCCTATCCGGGTCTTATGGCAACCACGATTAACCGGATGGCTCATGAGCTCTTTCTTTTAGATGTGCCCCTGATCCCCCGCATGATGACGGAGTATGCGCACTCGGTCACGGGAATTGACATCAATCCCGCGGCGACCATCGGCAAGTACTTCTTTATGGACCACGGGACCGGGATTGTGGTGGGGTCTACCACAATCATCGGAGAACATGTCAAGATCTATCAGGGGGTTACTCTGGGGGCCCTGTCTACTTCCGGCGGGCAGAGCCTGCGCGGGATCAAGCGTCACCCCACCATTGAGGACCATGTGACCATCTATTCGGGAGCATCCATTCTGGGAGGGGAGACTGTGATCGGCAGGGGATCGGTGATCGGATCCAATGCCTTTATCACGCACTCTATCCCGGAGGGGACCAGGGTCACAATCAAAAATCAGGAGCTGATCTACAAGAACGGCAAGGGAGAGCTCTTAAATGAGCTCAACTGGTAGCGCGGACACAAGACGATCCCATAAACGGCATGAGATCATGGAAGATTGAAGGAGGAGAGCAGATGAATCCGGAGAACAAGAAGGCGGCCAGAGAGAGAAGGGCCGCTGAGAGGGAGAGGGAGAAGAAGGTTAAGACGGTCTGGATTGTGGCCCGGGTCCTTGCGCTGATCCTGGCAGTCGTCCTGCTCTTCTTTGGCCTAAAGCACAGCAATGGCGGCGGTAAGGCAGACCAGGAGAAGAATACAAGCAGTCAGAGTCAGGAGCAGAAGGACAAGAGCCAAACAAGCTCTGACGGAGGGAATAAGCAGACCGATTCCGCCAAGTCAGATCCGGAGTATAAGGCAAAGAGCGGGGATACGGTCTCTATCCACTATGTGGGGAAAGTGGGAGACACTGCCTTCTACGGGGGTACCGGGGACTACGACCTGAAGCTCGGAAGCGGCTCTTTCATTGCCGGCTTCGAGGATCAGGTGATCGGTCACAAGAAGGGTGAGACCTTCGACGTCAACGTCACCTTCCCGGCCAATTACCGGTCTACGTACGCCATGAAAGAAGACGGGCAGGAAGACAGTTCCAAGCCTATAACTCTGGCCAATGCGAAAGCAAGCTTCACAGTCACGATCAAGGGAATCAAGTAAGAGTCTCTGGGGCTGTGGAATCAATCAGCCGACGGTCGCAAATCGCAGTTGCAGCTTCTACGCAGATGCGAGGCGGGACAGTCGGCCTTTCTCATCTCAGGAGGGAAATCGTATGAAGTTCTATATGCCCGCCAGACTCTATCAGGAGCCGGAGGCGGTGAGAAGGCATGGACGGGAGATCAGCGGTCTGGGCAGGAAAGCTCTGCTTGTGACAGGCGCCTGTTCCGCCAAGAAGAACGGGGCGCAGGCAGACCTGCTTGCGGTGTTGACGGATGCCGGGGTGGACTATTTGGTCTTCGATGAAGTCGAGGAGAATCCCTCTACCGAAACGGTCATGCGGGCATGCCAATCGGCGCGGGCAGCGGGCTGTGATTTCGTCGTCGGCATCGGAGGGGGATCGCCCCTGGATGCGGCCAAGGCCATCGCCCTCATGCTGGCGCATCCCGATTGGGGTGAGGAGAAACTCTATGAGAAGGGACCGGACAGTCGCCGCCTGCCCCTGGTCTGTATTCCGACCACCTGCGGGACCGGCTCCGAGCTGACGGGGGTGGCAGTTCTCACCCGCCGGGCCCGGGGGCTCAAGGGGTCGATTCCCTACAGTCTCTTCCCGGATCTCGCTCTGGTAGACGGGAAATACCTGGCCTATGCCCCCAAGCGTCTGATCGCCAACACAGCGACGGACGCCCTGGCTCATTTGATCGAGGCCTACGCCAATCGGAGGGCGGATGACTACAGCCGGATGCTGGTTGATGAGGGGATGACTGTCTGGGCGGAGAACAAGGACTTCCTCCTGGGAGAGGAGGAGGCAAGCCCCCGGCGCTATGACCGCCTGATGCTGGCCTCTAGTCTGGCAGGAATGTCCATCGCCCAGTCCGGCACCACACTGCCCCACGGCCTGTCCTATCAGCTGACCCTGGAGGGAGGAATCCCGCACGGGGCAGCGGTCGGCTATTTTCAGGCCGCCTATCTGGAGGCGTGTGACAGGAGGACGCAGGACCATCTGCTGGAGATGGCCGGATTCGAGAGCCCGGAGGAATTGAACGACTTCTTCCGGAAGATCTGCCGGTGGCCTGAGGTGAGCCAAGAGCTCTTAGAGGATTGCCTGGCTGCGGTCAAGAAGACGCCGGCCAAGCTGGACCTCTGCCCGTTTGATGTGAATGAGGAGGTCTTGCGGAGGATTGCAGGACTGGATAAAGGAGAGAAGGATGGCGCCAAGAAGCTGCATGACAACCCTCTGCTATCTTGAGAGAGACGATGCCTATCTGATGCTTCACCGCATCAAGAAGGAAGCCGATGTCAACCGCGATAAGTGGATCGGAATCGGCGGGCATTTCGAGGAGGCGGAGTCTCCGGAGGACTGCCTGCTCAGGGAGTGCAGGGAGGAGACCGGACTGACCCTGACCTCCTATCGCTACCGGGGGCTTATCACCTTTGTCTATGAAGGCAGGGCGGAGTACATGTCCCTTTTTACGGCGGACGCCTGGACAGGGCAGATGACCTCCTGTGATGAGGGAGAACTCAAGTGGGTCAGGAAGGATGCAATCAGGGGACTGAACCTCTGGGAGGGGGACCGGATATTCTTCGACCTCCTGGAGGAGGAGAGGGAGTTCTTCTCTCTCAAATTGGTCTATGGAGGGGATGGACTCCTCCTGGAGGCTGTCTTAGACGGCAGGCGTCTGTCTGTAGAAGGAGAGGGAAGTTGAGATGTATGATCGAGTAATCTTAGCAAGCAAGTCTCCCAGAAGGAGAGAACTCTTATCGCAGCTTGGTCTGCGCTTTGAGGTCGTGCCGGCCCGGGGGGCGGAACTGTCCGCAGAGGAAGATCCGGGAGCCTATGTGGAGGATCTGGCGTCCGCCAAGGCGCGAGAGGTCGCAAGCTCCCTCTTCTCATCGGAGGAGGATGCGGGGACTGTATCTGCCACTGAGAACAGGGAGACTGAGAATAGGGGAGGGATTCTCGTCCTAGGGGCGGATACCATTGTGGTCAAGAACGGGGAGATCCTGGGCAAGCCCAAAGACCCGGAAGATGCGACCCGGATGCTCTCTCTTCTGTCGGGGACGTCCCACCGGGTCCTGACCGGGATCTGCCTGATTCTGATCGAGAACGGCCGGAGGATCGAGCGGCGATTTCATGAGACGACGCATGTCGACTTCGCAGAGCTGACTCCACAGGAGATCGCAGATTATGTCGCGAGCAATGACCCCATGGATAAGGCCGGAGCTTATGGGATTCAGTCCGGGGCGGCCAGATTCGTGACGGGGATCCGCGGGGACTACAACAATGTCGTCGGCCTGCCGATCGCAAGGCTCTATCAGGAACTCAAATCTCTGGGACAAGACCGGCCGGGAGAAAGTCCGAACCGGCTGGGAGAAGAACCGAACCGGCTGGGAGAAGAATCGGGCAGGTCACAAGAGCAGGGCCAGGCGCAAGTACGGGGAGATGATATCGAGAAGGCAGCGCAGGCAGAATCCCGTCTGGACCGGCAGTTTGACTTCCTGCGGGAACTGGACCGGGAGAAGAATATCTTCCGCCAGAACTATATCGGAGGGCAGCTTAGAAGGGAAAATGACGCCGAACACGCCTGGCACATGGCCCTCATGGCGGCGGTACTGAGAGAGTACGCCAATGAGCCCGTGAACCTGGAGCGGGTTCTTCTCATGATTCTCCTCCATGATGTGGTGGAGATTGACGCGGGAGATACCTACGCCTATGACGAGGAGGGAAAGAAGAGTCAGGAGGAGAGAGAGCGGGCTGCGGCAGACCGCATATTCCGGATCCTCCCATCGGACCAGGCAGTCTACTTTCGCGGCCTCTGGGATGAGTTCGAAGCCTGGCAGAGCCCGGAGGCCAGATTCGCCCGGGCCTGTGACAACTTCCAGCCCCTTATGCTGAATGCAATGAATCATGGACAGTCCTGGCTGGACCATGGGATATGCCTAAGTCAGGTCCTGGGACGAAATGCCCGGTCGGGCGAGGGGGCCGGACAGGTCTGGAGCTATGCCTATGAGCACTTTATTCTCAAGGGTATCCGGGAGGGAAAGCTCATAGACGATCGAGAGACCGGGGGGACCGTCTAAATAGCTCTTATTTTATAAGAATTGGTAAAAAGAAGAGGAATTTTCGGGATCAGTCCCGGGTGTTCCGATAAATTGTACAGAGTTTTGTACAATTGAACGAAATTTCCCGGGCCGACCCCCAAAAAAAATCGAAAAAATTCTAATTTTTTGCTTCACCTTTTTCGACAAAGAGTATAATAGAAATTAAGAAAAACATAGGCAATGTGCCTAAGGTTAGGTTTGTTTTTCGGAAGGGAGGAACGTAAATGATTAGTTTTTTGTTGTGTCTGGCGATTTTGATCTGCGCCTACTTTACCTATGGGAAGTTGGTGGATCAGACCCTCGGGCCGGACGACCGCGAGACACCGGCGGTAGAGATCAATGACGGCGTCGACTATGTGGTGATGCCGCAGTGGAAGCTCTTCTTGATCCAGCTGCTCAACATCGCAGGCCTTGGTCCCATCTTCGGAGCAATGCAGGGTGCACTTTGGGGCCCGGTTGTCTTCCTCTGGGTCACCTTCGGTACTATGCTGGCCGGCGGTGTTCACGATTATTTCTCAGGTATGCTCTCCGAGAGGAATCGCGGCGCTTCCATCTCAGAGGTGACCGGAATCTATCTGGGCGGCGGTATGAAGAATGTCATGAGAGTCTTCTCCGTGGTTCTTCTGGTCATGGTCGGTACGGTATTTGCCGTGGGCCCCGCAGGCCTGATTGTTCAGCTTGTTAAGGAGAAGGGAGCAGGCGGCGTCCTGGCTCAGACGACCTTCTGGCTGGCGATTGTCCTGGCTTACTACTTCATCGCGACCTTCATCTCCATTGATAAGATCATCGGAAAGATCTATCCGGTCTTCGGCATCTGCCTGATTATTATGGCGATCGGTGTTGCCATCGGTATCTTCACCGGCGGCCATCAGATTCCTGAGATCTGGTCTCACTTCTATAACATGCATCCCAAGGCCACACCGATCTGGTCCTTTATGTTCATCACGGTTGCCTGCGGCGCCATATCCGGTTTCCACGCTACCCAGTCTCCTCTGATGGCCCGCTGCTTAAAGAGTGAGCGCCAGGGCCACTTCGTATTCTACGGAGCCATGGTTGCCGAGGGTATCATCGCGCTGGTTTGGGCTGCTGCAGGATGCTCTCTCTACGAGGTTACCGGAGGACTCAACACCGGTCTTGCCGCTGTTCTCGCACACGGTCAGTCCGCAGCGATCTATGATGTCTGCATCAAGACCATGGGTCCGGTCGGCGTAGTACTGGCAATGCTTGGTGTTGTGGCCTGCCCCATCACTTCCGGCGACACCGCTTTCCGCTCCGCACGACTGACCCTGTCCGACTGGTTCGGTGTCAGCCAGGAGAAGTATAAGAACCGTCTCATGCTCTGTGTGCCCCTTCTCGGTGTCGGTGCAGTCCTCGGCTTCGGCAACACCTTCGGTGTGATCAACTATACCGTCATCTGGCGTTACTTCAGCTGGACCAACCAGACGCTGGCTATGATTGTCCTCTGGGCAGCAGCCATGTATCTGGCCAAGGAGAAGAAGAACTTCTGGATCTGCGCTCTTCCGGCGACCTTCATGTCCGCCGTTTCCATCACTTACTTCGTGATGGCTCCGGAGTGCCTGGGCCTGATCCCCGCACTGAAGCAGAATACAGCGGTTGCTTATCCTGCCGGTATCATCGTTGCGGTGATCTTCTTCGCAATCTTCTACAGAGCTGCGAAAAGAGAGCAGAGTAAGGCATAAGATTTGTTGATTTGAATTTTGACAGGGGCCTTTGAGCAGAGCGCTTGAAGGCCCCTTCTCGTTCCGGGAAGGAGAGTCTATGGGACAGTGTTGCAATCCGAAAATACCTGACGAGAAGGAGGAGGCCCTTCAGGGCGGCCCCAGGCATGTGCTCTTTTCCGCCCGAAACGACGGAGTAAAGGAATTGCCAAGAGACGTCATAAAGGCAGACCTTAAGAGATGTCGCCGGATCGGCGTCTGCGGTCTTGGAGATCGGGCCCTCTATCTGGGAACCTATCTCAGAGACCGCAGCAGATACATCTGCTATGAAGATATTGCCAGGGTGTATAAGAGGGTGGCCATGTCCAAGGGGGGCTTCAGCGGCAAGGGGGTCTTCGGCTCGATGGCCTATGTCGTTGTCATCTTGCGGGACGGGAGCGAGCGGGTCAGCCGGATGAAGTATGAGGACCAGGTGGATACTCTGCTTACGGCCGTGAGCCAGGAACATCCGGAGATTTCAATTTACACCGTCGAGGGGGAGAAGAAGATCAGAGAAGCGGAGGAAAAAGAGCGGGCCCGCTACCTGTCGGAATTAAGCCCTGAGGCAGAAGAGGCAGTGCGGCAGTTGCAGAGAGCGAAAGACTATCTCGAGAAGAAGCCGGAGCTGTCAG